>JAFACP010000468.1 GCA_023425455.1 Pseudomonadota bacterium
ATGCCATTATTGGTGTCTGTGACCTTGATGAGTGGTTGCACGGTCTTCCCCGGCAGCAATATGTCAACAATGGGCAAGGATGTGATCAAACAACAGGATGCTGATTTTGATCTCGACAAAATGGTGAATGTTTATCCATTGACTCCACGTCTGGTTGAGCAATTACGTCCGCGGCCAAATGTTGCGCAGCCGAATATGTCTCTGGACCAGGAAATCGCCGCTTATCAGTACCGTGTCGGGCCCGGGGATGTCATCAACGTCACCGTCTGGGACCATCCGGAACTGACCACGCCTGCCGGCCAGTACCGCAGCTCCAGCGAAGCCGGTAACTGGGTGCAGACCGATGGCACCATGTTCTATCCGTATATCGGGAAAGTCCACGTGGCGGGGAAAACGCTTGCCGAGATCCGTAGTGATATTACCGGGCGCCTGGCGCAGTACATTGCTGACCCGCAGGTGGACGTTAATATCGCCGCATTCCGCTCGCAAAAAGCCTATATCTCCGGCCAGGTGAACAAGTCCGGCCAGCAGGCCATCACCAACGTGCCGCTCACCGTGCTTGACGCGATTAACGCCGCGGGTGGGTTAACCGACGGCGCTGACTGGCGCAACGTGGTGCTGACCCATGAGGGCAAAGAGCAGCGGATTTCGCTGCAGGCGCTGATGCAAAACGGCGACCTGACCCAGAACCGACTGCTCTATCCGGGCGACATTCTGTATGTGCCACGCAATGACGATCTGAAAGTCTTCGTGATGGGTGAAGTGAAGAAACAGAGCACCCTCAAGATGGACTTCAGCGGCATGACCCTGACCGAAGCGCTGGGCAATGCGGAAGGCATCGATCTGACCTCCTCCAACGCCAGCGGCATCTTCGTGATCCGTCCGCTGAAGGGCGACGCCAGCGCGAAAGGCAAAATGGCCAACATTTATCAGCTCGATATGTCTGATGCGACCTCTCTGGTCATGGCGACGGAGTTCCGCCTCCAGCCGTACGACGTGGTGTATGTGACCACGGCACCGGTTGCCCGCTGGAACCGTCTGATCAACCAGTTGCTGCCAACCATCAGTGGCGTTCGCTACATGACGGACACGGCGCGCGACATTCACACCTGGTAATTGACGATGTTTAACAAAATTCTGGTGGTTTGCGTGGGGAACATTTGCCGTTCCCCGACCGCAGAACGGCTGCTGAAAAATTACCAGCCTGGCTTAACGGTCGCCTCCGCGGGGCTGGGGGCGCTGGTGGGGAAAGGGGCCGACGCGCGGGCAACGCAGGTGGCAAACGCGCATAACCTTTCCCTTGAGGGGCACAGCGCCCGCCAGGTCTCCGGTCGCATGTGCCGGGAGTATGACCTGATCCTCGCGATGGAAAAACGGCACATTCACGCCTTGTGCGAGATTGCGCCTGAAATGCGCGGCAAGGTGATGCTGTTCGGCCACTGGGACGATCAGCGCGAAATTCCTGATCCGTATCGTAAGAGCCATGAGGCCTTTGAGGCGGTGTACACCTTACTTGACCAGTCTGCCCGTCAGTGGGCGCAGGCACTGAAAGCTCAGCAGGGATAACAATGACAGAAACAACAAAACCTTCTGCCGCCCCGATGTCGGGCAGTGATGAAATCGATATTGGTCGCCTGGTTGGCACCGTTGTAGAGGCGAAGTGGTGGGTGCTTGGGATCACCGCCGTATTCGCGGTGGCGGCGGTGATCTACACGCTGTTTGCCACGCCGATCTACAGCGCCGACGCGCTGGTTCAGATTGAGCAGAATACCGGCAACTCGCTGGTGCAGGATATTGGCTCGGCGCTGTCCAACAAGCCCCCGGCCTCCGACGCGGAGATCCAGCTGATCAAGTCCCGGCTGGTGCTGGGAAAAACGGTGCATGACCTGGGGCTGGACATCGCCGTCAGCAAAAATACCTTCCCGGTCTTTGGTGCGGGCTGGGATCGGCTGATGGGACGTCACAATGACACGGTCAAGGTGACGGACTTCACCCTGCCAAAAGGGGGGGCGCAGCAGACATTTACCCTGACGGTGCTGGGCCCGAAACAGTATCAGCTCACCAGCGATGCGGGCTTTAGCGCGCGCGGCGAAGTGGGGCAGTGGCTGCATAAAGAGGGCGTCAGCATGCTGGTCAGCAGCATTCAGGCGCAGGAGGGCGGTGAGTTCACGGTCACCAAATATTCCACGCTCGGGATGATCAACAGCCTGCAGAACAACCTGACGGTGACGGAAAACGGTAAGGATACCGGTGTGCTTAGCATGACCTTTACCGGCGAAGATAAAGAGGCCATTCGCGACATCCTCAACAGCATTACCCGTAACTATCTTGAGCAGAACATTGAGCGTAAGTCGGCTGAAGCGGCGAAGAGCCTGGCCTTCCTCGCCAGACAGCTGCCGGAAGTGCGCACCCGTCTGGATGAAGCGGAAAACAAGCTCAACGCCTATCGTCAGGATAAAGATTCCGTCGATCTGCCGCTGGAAGCGAAATCGGTTCTCGACTCAATGGTGAATATTGATGCCCAGCTCAACGAGCTGACCTTCAAAGAGGCGGAGATCTCCAAGCTCTATACCAAACGTCACCCGGCCTACCGCACGCTGCTGGAAAAACGCCGCACCCTGGAAGAGGAGAAGGCGAAGCTCAATAAACGTGTGACCGCGATGCCGAAAACCCAGCAGGAGATCGTGCGCCTGACCCGCGACGTGGAGTCCGGACAGCAGGTTTACATGCAGCTGCTGAACAAACAGCAGGAGCTGAAAATTACCGAAGCCAGCACCGTGGGCGATGTGCGTATCGTCGACCCGGCGGTCACTCAGCCCGGCGTGCTGAAGCCGAAAAAAGCGCTGATTATCCTCGGCAGCATCATTCTCGGCCTGATGCTCTCCATCGTCGGCGTCCTGCTGCGCTCGCTGTTTAACCGCGGTATCGAAAGCCCGCAGGTGCTGGAAGATAACGGCATCAGCGTTTACGCCAGCATTCCGCTGTCGGAATGGCAGAAATCCCGCGACCGCGTCAAAACCGTTAAGGGCGTGAAGCGCTACAAGCAGAGCGAACTGCTGGCGGTGGGTAACCCGACCGATCTGGCGATTGAGGCGGTGCGCAGCCTGCGTACCAGCCTGCACTTCGCCATGATGCAGGCGAAAAACAACGTCCTGATGTTAACCGGGGTCAGCCCGTCGATTGGTAAAACCTTCGTCTGCGCCAACCTGGCGGCGGTGGTCAGCCAGACCAGCAAGCGGGTGCTGCTGATCGACTGCGATATGCGTAAGGGCTACACCCACGAGCTGCTCGGCACCAACAACGTTAACGGTCTGTCGGAAATCCTGCTCGGTAAAGGGGAAATCAGCGAGAGCGCCAAGCCGACGTCGATTCCGAAATTTGACCTGATCCCGCGTGGCCAGGTGCCGCCGAACCCGTCTGAACTGCTGATGAGCGAGCGCTTCACGC
>JAFACP010000205.1 GCA_023425455.1 Pseudomonadota bacterium
ACCTTGACTGGCGATGGACTGAACGGAGTTGGTCCTACCGGCCTCATCAGCTACCGGCGCGCCTTACGGCGCCACCGTCCAGCCCACCATTGAGATGTAACAGGCTGCGCGATAAAACAAGCTTTATCACGGATGAGAATAACAGAGGACCAACCCTGACGCCTGATTTTGCAGGCGTGGCGAGAAGATAACGCGTTGCAGACTGTGTATCAAGCGAGGCTCTGGAAGGCTGCTCGCATAACCAGAAATTAAATGTCCAGCAGCGAAAACGCTCAGGTAAGCAAGACCCGAGCAGCGGCGCTCTGCTCCGGCATGGGGTTTACGGTGTGGTATTGTAGGCCCGGCAAGCAACGCGCCGCCGGGCACCGCCGCTAGCTCAGCAGCGTAAACGCTATCATCCCGACAACCGCCCCTGTTGTACCGAGGATGGTTTCCATCAGGGTCCAGGTTTTCAGGGTTTGCGCTTCGGTGGCGCCGGTAAATTTACCGAACAGCCAGAAGCCGGCATCGTTGACGTGCGACACCACGATAGAGCCGCCCGCGATACAGATAGAGAGCGCGGCCATCTGCGCACCGGAGTAATTGAGCTGCTCAATCACCGGCATCACCAGACCGACGGCGGTTAAGCAGGCCACAGTCGCAGACCCCTGAATGATACGCACCGCGGCCGCCAGCACGAAACAGGTCACGGCAATCGGCAGGCCCATCCCCGTCAACGCTTCGCCCAGTGCCGGGCCAACGCCGGAATCCACAAGCACCTGCTTGAAGACGCCGCCTGCCCCAATCACCAGCAGAATAATACCCGCCGGCTGCAGCGCATGGCCGCAAATTTCCATCACCCTGTCTTTCGCCATTCCCTGACGCATTGCGAGGCCGTAAATCGCCACCAGACACGCCACCAGGATCGCCGTGAACGGATGGCCGATAAACTCAAACCACTCGTAGGCGGTCGATCCCTCAGGAACGAAGCGTGCGGCAATGGTTTTCAGGCCCACCAGCACCAGCGGCAGCAGGATCAGCGCCAGGCTGAAGCCGAAGGAGGGCATTTTGCCTTCGCCCAGATGCGGCTCAGTGATGTCGTCCGGAATGTGCAGCTCAACGTAACGGCTGATGAAATTCCCCCACAGCGGACCGGCAATAATCATCCCCGGAACCGCAGCGCAGAGACCAATCAGGATCATCCAGCCGAAGTCAGCGTGCATCTGGGAGGCCAGCAGCATCGGCGCAGGTCCAGGCAGCAGGAACGCCGCCGCCGCCGCCACGCCCGCGAACAGCGGAATAACCAGCTTCACAAGGTTAGTACCGGTGTGGCGCGCCATGGAGAAGGCCACGCTAATCAGCAGCACGACCGCCACTTCGAAGAACAGCGGCAGCGCGCAAATCAGCCCCGCCAGGCCAATCGCATAGTGCGCACGGCTGTGCCCGAAGGATTTCAGCATCCTGACGGCAATCTGATCGACCGCGCCCGTCTCGTGCAGGATCTTGCCAAACATCGCGCCCAGCGCGACCACAATCGCCAGAAAGCCCAGCGTGCCTCCCATCCCTTTTTCCATGGTTGCTGCAATTTTATCGAGCGGCATACCGGAAAAGAGACCTGCGCCAATAGAAACCACCATCAAAGCAACGAAAGCATGCATACGCGCTTTCATCACTAAAAACAGCAGCAGCAAAACGGAGCCGACTGCCGTTAACACTAACGTTAATGTACTCAAAACTTACTGCCTTTTAGTAATAACCTCGATGGTGCTGGCAACAACACCGTCCAGCGGCTGATCGATATCAACCACCAATACATCTTGTTCATCCGCACCCGGCTCCTGCAGAGCCTCGAACTGGGTAACCAGCATCTGGGTCTTGAAGAAGTGGCCTTTACGTGCCTTCAGGCGGCTTTCAATAACGTCGAAATCGCCTTTCAGATAGATAAAGGAGAGGTTCGGATTGCCTTCACGCAGCAGGTCGCGATAGGTTTTTTTCAGCGCGGAGCACACAATCAAAGAGACTTTGTTGGTGCGCTGCATTGCAAAAGCGGCGTCGTTCAGCGCCTGCAGCCACGGCTTACGGTCATCGTCGTTCAGCGGCTCGCCCGCGGCCATTTTCATAATGTTGCTGCGCGGATGAAGGAAGTCGCCATCAAGAAACGCGGCATGAAGTTGATGCGCCACTTCGCTGGCCACGGCTGATTTACCGCTACCGGAAACGCCCATCAGGACGTAAACGTGGTGATCATGATTAGTCGTGCTCAAAGGGTGTCCCTCAGTCAATTGTTACGGGTAACAGTTATCGGTAACATTGTCCTGCCGGGGCAAAAGAGAAGCAATATCCAAACGTGCGCGAAGTGAATAAGTGTGAGCTAGCTCAAATTTGTCAGCTTAAATAGATCCGCCCGGTGACAAGGTGAAACCTAAATCTAACATTTTAGGGGTCACCGCTTCACCACGAATGCGCGCCAGCAGGCGTTCAGCGCCAATGCGTCCCATACGCTCACGCGGCGTGAGCACACTCGCCAGACGCGGCTCCATTACCTGACCGATATCGTGGCCGTGGAAACCGGCAATCGCCATGTCCTGCGGGATCTTCAGCCCCAGACGCTGGCACTCGAACGCCGCCCCGACCGCCAGGTCATCGTTGGTGCAGAAAATACCGTCCAGCTGGGGATACTCACGCCGGGCCTGGCGCATCAGTTCAATCCCGGAGGTGTAGGAGGAAGACTGCTCCACCATTACGCTGTACGGGATCAGGCCGGCATCGAGCATCGCCTGCTCATACCCCTTCTGTTTGATAATCGTACGTTCATCAAGTCGTGCGCCCAGATAGGCCACATGGCGATGCCCGTGGGCGATAATCGCCGCCGTCATCTGGCGCGCCGCTTCGAAGTTATCAAAACCGACGGCAATATCGAGGCAAGGCGACTGGCTGTCCATCAGCTCAACCACCGGAATACCGGCGACTTCGATCATCTTCAGGGTGCGGGGAGTATGGGTGCGTTCCGTTAAAATCAGGCCGTCGATGTTCCAGGAAAGCATCGATTCCAGGCGCTCTTCCTCCAGCTCAGGTTTGTACCCGTAGTGAGCGAGCATGGTCTGATAGCCGAAGGCATCGGTCACGCTCTCAATACCGCGCAGCACCTCGGCGAACACCTGGTTGGTTAACGAGGGCAGCAACACGCCGACCGCACGGCTGGTCGCATTGGAGAGAATATCGGGGGCACGGTTGGGAATATAGCCCAGTTCATCGAGGGCAGCGGCAATCTTGCCACGCAACGCCACAGAAACCTGTTCCGGGTTACGTAAAAAGCGGCTGACCGTCATTTTGGTCACGCCTACGCGATCGGCTACATCCTGAAGTACGGGGCGTTTCTTCTTCATCGTCCTGAGAAATCGTTGGGGGAAAGATTTGCTCAGTTTATCACGGACAAAGCCCATCCTTCCCCTGTCAAAAGGAAGGATGGGCATTTATTTCTGTTTTATTAGACCGGTGGCAGGTCGAAGAGCAGAATTTCGCTTTCGCTGTCAGCATGCACAGAGAGCGCCTGCTCATCCCAGATGGCGAGACCATCGCTGGTGGTGGCTTTGGTGCCGTTGATCGTCACTTCACCTTTCACCACCTGGATCCACACCCGGCGATTCGCGGCAATCTGGTGTACCGACTGTTCGTTTTTCGCCAGCGCCCAGCGATAGAGCTCCATATCCTGATACACCTTCAGGGAACCGTCACGCGCATCCGGGGAGAGCACCAGCTGTTTGCCCTGCAGCGCGTCAAAGCGACGTTGCTCGTAGCGCGGCGTGATGCCGGTTTCTTCCGGAATGATCCAGATTTGATACAGGTGCAGCTTTTCCGTTTTGCTCGGGTTGTATTCAGAGTGACGAATGCCGGTACCCGCGCTCATGATCTGGAACTCACCCGCCGGCACCTGCTCTTTGTTGCCCATGCTGTCCTGGTGCTCAACCGCCCCTTCCAGCACATAGGTCAGGATCTCCATATCCTTGTGCGGGTGAGTGCCGAAGCCCTGACCGGCATCAATCACGTCATCGTTAATCACCCGCAGCGCGGAGAAGCCCATAAAGTTCGGGTCGTAGTAGTCGGCAAACGAGAATGAATGCCATGAGTCCAGCCAGCCATGATTCGCGTGACCACGTTCGTTTGCTTTGCGTAAATAGATCATTGTTTCACCCTCAGTTCGTTTCGATGGGGTAAGTGTGGACGCAAACCGCCCGGGATCATAGAGGGTGAAAATTGACTCCTCTTTTCAAAAATTATGAACAAGCACAGAGGAGCCTTTTTGACTTATCAGGAGAGGATTATCGTGGCAGGAGAGGGCTGTCCGAAGGCCCGTTCGAGGAGTTCAAGGTTGGTCAGAACGTCAGATTCCTTGACATAATTTGGCTCACCGTGGCCGATCGTCCTGAACAGCGCATCGTAAACGCGGCCATAGTCGCCGGTTTCTGGCACCATCTCCTCTTTCACCGTTACGCCGTCGGCATTCACATACTCCAGCACGCCCACGGAATCATCCGCCGCAAAACCCGGTTCACCCGGCATGATATTGGCTTTCAGGCTGGTCTCCTGCTGGTCGATACCGTATTTGATAAACGAGCCTCTGGTGCCATGGACGATAAATTTCGGGTAGTCGATCTTCACCAGATGGCTGGTTTTAACGATGGCTTTCAGGTCGCCGTAGAACAGCTGCGCTTCAAAGGTGTCGTCCGGGTTGGCTTTATTGCGCAGGCTACGGATGTCGTACGCCACGTGGTCCGGACGGCCAAACAGGGAGATAATCTGGTCCATGGTGTGTACGCCCAGACCATAGAACGCGCCATCCTCAGGCCGGCCGGGCCGGGTTTCCGCCACCGGACGGTAGTAATCAAAATGACTTTCGATTTCAACGATCTCCCCAAGCTTGCCGCTCTCAATCGCCTTTTTCATCGTCAGGAAACAGCTATCAAAGCGACGGTTCTGGTACGGAGTGACGGTCAGACCGTTGCTTTTTGCCAGCGCGAACAGGGCGTTCGCTTCGGCAACGGTTGGGGTGAACGGTTTTTCGACCAGCACGTTTTTACCCGCTTCGAGCGCGCGTTTAGCATAGTCAAAATGGCTGTCGGCATGGGTGCAGACGATCACCAGCCTGACCTGCGGGTCGTTTAACACTTCATCAAGATCGCTGGTGAAATGGATATGGGAATACTGCGGGGATTGCTCTTCCGGCTTCGCGCTGCGGCGGTAGATGTGTGCGACGTGCCAGCTGTCTTTACGGTTGAGAACATACGGCAGGTGATAGCGGGTCGTGCTTTTACCAAATCCAATAAATGCGCAATGTAATGTCATGGCTCAGTCCTTTTGGAAGGTTATTGCGTCTTACCATAGCGCAATACCTCTGCTCGCGCATCGGCCGTCGGCGTCGCAGGCGGTTTGCTCACGGCAAGCGCGCAGCAACCGGAGCGCACATATAGAGAACATGAGGATTGCGAGCCCTTCCCGGGGGAAAATGGCAGGTAAGCCAGGCTGAAAAAAACCAAAAAAAAGCCAGCTAAAAGCTGGCTAAAGTAATACTGGAAGCAATGTGAGCAATGTCGTGCTTTCAGGTTCCCGTAACGGTCTTCCTGAACGCGAGACAATAATAATCATTCTCATTCGCACTTGTCCAATCTTTTTTGCAAAAAATAGCAGTTGACTCGATTTTTAAAGTCAATGATGTTGGAAGGGATGTTTAACTGACTGAGGAACAAGGAATGAGTGAGATAGTGATACGCCACGCTGAACCGAAAGATTACGACGCCATTCGTCAAATCCACGCCCAGCCGGAGGTGTACCACAACACGCTACAAGTTCCTCATCCTTCTGAGCAGATGTGGCATGACAGGCTAACCGACCAGCCCGGCATTAAGCAGCTGGTTGCCTGCATCGGCGACATCGTCGCTGGGCATCTGTGTATTGCCGTCGCGCAACGCCCGCGCCGTAGTCACGTCGCCGATTTTGGTCTCTGCGTGGGTGCACAGTGGCAAAACCGGGGCGTTGCCAGCGCGCTGATGCGCACCATGATTGATATGTGCGACAACTGGCTGCGCGTAGATCGTATTGAGCTGACGGTGTTTGTCGACAACGAACCGGCGATTGCGGTCTATAAAAAGCACGGGTTCGAAATTGAAGGCACCGGCAAGCGCTATGGACTGCGCAACGGCGAGTATGTGGATGCGTATTACATGGCGAGAATGAAGTAGCCTGTTGCCCTCACCCTCTCCCACAGGGAGAGGGTATTAAAACGCAGATCCGGTAAGCCCAGTGCCACCGGGCAAAAGGTTAATACCCCGCCGTCAAATCATCCACCGAACGTGGGTCCGATGCCCCAAACAGCGTGCCATCCGGTCCGACCATAATGCTCTGGGTGCTGCCCATCGCGGCTTTTACCTTCACGTTCTGTCCGCGCTGCTCCAGCAGTTTAAGCGTGTCCGGGCTGAATCCCTTCTCGACGCGCAGCTCATCCGGCAGCCACTGATGGTGGAAGCGCGGCGCATTGGTCGCCTCGGCAACGTTCATCCCAAAGTCGATGCTGTTCACCACCATCTGCAGCACGGTGGTAATAATGCGGCTGCCGCCAGGGCTGCCGGTGACCAGCCAGGTTTTACCGTCTTTGACCACAATGGTCGGCGACATGGATGACAGCGGACGTTTCTTCGGCCCAACGGCGTTTGCATCGCCGCCTACCAGCCCATACACGTTTGGCACGCCGGGTTTGGCTGAGAAATCGTCCATCTCGTTATTGAGCAAAATACCGCTGTTCCCGGCCACAATTCCGGTGCCAAAGGTAGTGTTAAGGGTATAGGTCACCGCGACCGCATTACCGTCTTTATCAACAACGGAGAAGTGCGTGGTCTGGTTGCTCTCATAGGGTGCCAGCTTGCCGGGACGGATCTCGCTCGATGGCTTCGCCTTGTTGATATCGATCTGTTCGGCGATGGATTTGGCATACGCTTTACTGGTCAGCGCCTGCCACGGCACCCTGACGAAGTCCGGATCGCCTAAGTATTCCGAGCGATCGGCGTAGGCGCGTTTTTCAGCCTCTGCCATCACCTGCATGGCATCCGCACTGCCGAAGCCGAATTTGTGCATATCGAAATTTTCAAGAATATTGAGGATCTGCACGATGTGGATCCCGCCGGAGGACGGCGGCGGCATGGAGTAAATCTGGTATCCGCGATAATCCCCGGCGATCGGCGCGCGCTCCACGGCGTTGTACGCCGCCAGATCCGCTTTGGTGATCAGCCCGCCGTTTTTCTTCATCTCTTCGGCAATCTGGTCAGCAATCGCCCCTTTATAGAACGCATCCGGCCCCTGCTCCGCAATCAGTTCCAGGCTCTTCGCCAGGTTCTTTTGCACCAGCCGGTCGCCCTTTTTCAGCGGCTCCCCCTCTTTCCAGAAGATCGCTTTGCTGTTCTCATGGCTGGGGATCACTTCGCTGCCGTAGGTTTTGAGATCGTCAGCCAGCGCATCGTTGACCACAAAGCCGTCGCGTGCCAGCCTGATGGCAGGCTGCACCACTTTATTCAGCGGCAGCGTGCCGTATTTCTCCAGCGCCAGCGAGAAACCCGCCACCGTGCCCGGCGTGCCGGTCGCCAGATGCGAGGTCAGGGATTTTTTGCTGTCAGGGTTGCCCTGGTCGTCGAGGAACATATCGCGCGAGGCCTGGCCAGGCGCCATTTCGCGAAAATCGATAGCCGTGGTTTTACCGTCTTTGGTGCGCAGCATCATAAAACCGCCGCCGCCCAGATTCCCTGCCTGTGGGTGCGTCACCGCCAGCGCATATCCCACCGCGACCGCCGCATCCACCGCGTTGCCGCCCTGCTTAAGAATATCAACCCCTACCTGCGTCGCCAGCGCATCCACCGAGGCCACCATGCCATGCGTCGCCCGCACGGGATGAAAAACATCCTCCCCGACGCCGTAAGATACTGGCGGTGCCGCCGGCGGATTCGCCGCCACGCTAAATGTGCCGCCTGCCATCAGCGCAGCAATCGCTACCCAGCGCAAAAACGTTGGTTTCATCATTATTGTTCTCCAGGTGAGGGGATCCATATTCCCCGGTTAAGCCTGGTTCACAACTCCTAAAAAATCATCGTTATGGCGGAATAAGGATAAACTTAAGAAAAGCCTCAGAAGGAGGAGAAAACCATGAAACGCTTACTGATGCTGGCAGCGTTGGTGCCTTTTACGGTGCTCGCCCAGCCGCTTAATACCCTGAACAACCCGAATCAGCCGGGCTATGTCATTCCCAGCCAGCAGCGGATGCAAACGCAGATGATGAGCCAACAGCAGCAGCAAAAAGGGATGCTGAACCAGCAGCTGAATACGCAGACCCGGATGCAGCAGCAGAGCCTGCAAAACCAGATGAACGCCAATACCCAGCGCGTGCAGCAGGGTCAGATGCGGGAACAGCCGCTGCCAAACCGTAACGGCGGCATGCTGGGTGGAGGAGCGGTACAACCTGGCGGCCAGCAGCACATGCTGCCGGCGCAGTCGAACGGCAGTATGCTTACTCCGCAGAACTAAAATTCGGGCCTATCTGGTCAATTGCGTCGGTACAGATGCAATCCACGCCCCAGCGCAGCAGCTCTGCCGCACGCTGGGGTTGGTTAACGGTGTAGACCAGAATATGCAAACCCGCCGCTTTTAACCGCGCCACGCGCGCCTGATCCAGCAACCGGTGGTTCAGATGGATAGACACGCAGCCCAGGCGGGTCGTCAGAGCATGCCAGTCCTCACGCCATTCATCCAGCAGCAGACCACGCGGGAGTGCCGGTACGGCCGCCTGCGCCGCCTCCAGCGCGTCGATATCAAACGATGACAGCAGCGGCGCGGTCATGCCTGCCCACAGCTCCCGTGCGGCCAGCGCAATCGCCTTGCCCGTTATTGGCCCGCAACCGGTGGTCGGTTTGATTTCAATATTGGCCATCATCCCGTGTTGACGGCAGCGATCCGCCACTTCCGCCAGCAGCGGCAGTGGTTCGCCTTTGAATTCACCGCTGAACCAGCTGCCGGCGTCGACGTTTAACAGATCGCGCCACGGCAGCTCCCCCGCCACGCCCCAGCCGTTGCTGGTGCGTTCGAGATTGTCATCGTGCAGCAGGAAAATTTCGCCATCTTTCGACAGCTTAGCGTCAAACTCAATCATCGTGTGGCCGTAGCGCGCGCCAACGTCGATCGCCGCCAGCGTGTTTTCCGGCGCCAGTTTACCGCCGCCACGATGGGCGACGATGTGGGGATAAGGCCAGTTACTCATACTCGTTGTCCTGTTTCACCGTCAAAGAGGTGCAGATGATTCTCCGGCAGATGCAGCCACAGCGTACTGCCGGCCTTCGGGCGCTCCTGATGGGCCAGACGCACCACCAGCTTTTGCTCACCCCAGCGCCCGTGCGCCAGATTGTCGGCGCCCAGCATCTCCAGCGTATCCATTACCAGCGGCATGCCGCTTTCCGCCTGCGCGGTGACGCCAATATGCTCCGGGCGAATGCCAAGCGTCATTTTACGCCCGGCGTAGCCACGATAGTACCAGTTGATCGGCAGCGCCATCCCGCTTTCCAGCTCGAAATGCGTGCCCGCGCTGCTGATACGCCCTTCCAGCAGGTTCATCGCCGGGCTACCAATAAAGCTCGCCACGAAGCGGGTGGCCGGCTTCTCATATACCTCCACCGGCGTGCCAATCTGCTCGGCAACCCCTTTATTCATCACCATCACACGCTGGGCGAGGGTCATCGCCTCGACCTGATCGTGGGTGACATACAGCGAGGTGGTTTTCAGACGGCGATGCAGCTCCTGCAGCTCAAGACGCATCTGTACACGCAGCCTGGCATCGAGGTTTGACAGGGGTTCATCGAACAGGAATACCGCCGGATCGCGCACGATGGCGCGGCCCATTGCCACACGCTGACGCTGACCGCCGGAGAGCTCGCGCGGGCGGCGCTTCAGCAGGCCATCCAGCTCCAGAATACGCGCCGCCTCTTTGACGCGCTCGTCGATATGGCCTTTGCCCATGCCACGGATTTTCAGCCCCCACGCCATGTTCTCTTCCACGCTCATGTGCGGGTACAGCGCGTAGTTCTGAAACACCATCGCGATACCGCGATCTTTGGGCTCCATTTCGGTGACGCGCTGGCGATCGATCCAGATATCGCCGGCGGTCACGCGTTCAAGCCCGGCCACCATGCGCAGCAGCGTCGATTTGCCGCAGCCGGACGGCCCGACCATCACGATAAACTCCCCGTCCGCCACGTCGAGCGTTAACGGCTGAATCACCTGGGTTTTGCCGTCCCAGCTTTTGGTTACTGCCTGAAGTTTTAAACCTGCCATCTTATTTCTCGCTATCGACCAGGCCGCGGACAAACGCACGCTGCATGGCTAAAACAATGACTACGGGTGGGATAAGGGTGAGCAGCATTGCCGCCATCACCTGGTTCCAGAGGGTGGTGCCTTCGCCGGTGGCGATCATGCCTTTGATGCCCGCCACGGCGGTGCCGAGGTTGACGTCCTGGATAATCAGCAGCGGCCACAGATACTGGTTCCAGCCGTAGATAAAGGTGATCACAAACAGCGCCGCGAGGTTGGTTTTCGACAGCGGCAGCACGATGTCGCGGAAAAAGCGCATCGGCGACGCACCGTCGATACGCGCGGCTTCAATCAGCTCGTCCGGCAGGGTCATAAAGAACTGGCGGAACAGGAAAGTGGCGGTTGCCGAAGCCATCAGCGGCAGGGTTAAGCCCGCGTAGCTGTCCAGCATCTTCAGATTGGCGATCACCTCCACCGTCGGGAAGATACGCACTTCCACCGGCAGCATCAGAGTAATAAAGATCATCCAGAAGAACAGGTTACGCAGCGGAAAACGGAACCAGACGATGGCAAAGGCCGAGAGCATCGACACCGTGATTTTGCCCACCGTGATGCCGAACGCCATGATGAAGCTGTTGAGCATCATCAGCCAGAACGGCGCGCTGTTGGCACCCACGCCCTGGGTCCAGATGGTTTTCATGTTCTCAAAAAGATGCGTGCCCGGGATCAGGGTCATCGGCGTATCAAACACCGCTTTGGTATCCAGCGTCGCGGCAACAAAGGCCACGTACAGCGGAAACAGGATGACGATAATGCCCAGAATCAGCATGGTATGGCTGAAAATCGTCAGCCCGCGACGGTTCTCAATCATTGGTAGCGCACCTTACTTTCGACATAACGGAACTGCACCACCGTGAGGATGATCACGAGGAACATCAGTACAACCGACTGGGCGGCAGAGGCCGACAGATCGAGGCCGGCGAACCCTTCGCGGTAGATCTTATAGATAAGGGTGGTGGTCGCCTGCACCGGCCCGCCTGCGGTTGCCGCGTCGATCACCGGGAAGGTATCGAAGAAGGCATACACCAGGTTGACCACCAGCAGGAAAAAACTCACCGGGGCGATCAGCGGCAGCGCCAGTTTGAAGAAACGGCGAACCGGGCCTGCACCGTCAATTGCCGCAGCTTCAACCAGCGAGCGCGGAATGGATTGCAGCGCCGCGAAAAAGAACAGGAAGTTGTAGCTGATCTGCTTCCACACGGAGGCAAAGACCACCAGGAACATCGCCTGGCCGCTGTGTTGCGCGTGGTTCCAGTCGTAACCGAGCTCAGCCAGAAAATGGGTGATCAGCCCGCGCCCGGGGTTAAACAGAAATATCCACAGCACGGCGGCCACGGCGGGTGCAACGGCGTACGGCAGCAGCATTAAGGTCTGATACAGACGACTGCCGCGCACCACGTAATCGACCAGCGCCGCGAAAAAGAGCGACGTGACCAGGCCGCTGACCGTCACCAGCGTGCTGAATTTTATCGTCGTCCAGAAGGCATCGAGGTAGTAACTGTCCTGGAATAACGCGCTGAAATTCGCCAGACCAACGAACTGGCTGGACAGCCCGAACGGATCGACGCTTTGTAGCGAGTACCACAGCGCTTCGCCCGCAGGCCAGATAAAGAAGATAACGGTGATGACCAGCTGCGGCGCGACCAGCAGATACGGCAGCCAGCGCGAACGGAACACCGGACGGGATGAGGACATAAATGGACTCTTTTCCAGAAATCGCCGGGTGGCGGCTTCGCCTTACCCGGCCTACATGTGGCACGTCGTTAGCCCGGCATGCGTAGCGCTACCGGGCATTTCAACGATTAAGACTTCGTCGACTGCTCAAAACGACGCAGCAGCTGATTGCCGCGTTCGACAGCGGAATCCAGCGCCTGCTGTGGCGTTTTCTTCCCGGTCCACACGCTTTCCAGCTCTTCATCGACGATGGTACGGATCTGAGGCATATTGCCCAGACGCAGACCTTTGGTGAACGGCAGTGGCGGCTTGTTCAGCATCTGGCGCGTGGCGATATCCGCTCCCGGATTCTTGTCATAGAACCCCTGCTCGCGGGTCAGATCATAGGCGGCTTTGGTGATCGGCAGATAGCCGGTTTTCTGGTGCCACTCAGCGGCAATTTCCGGCTTCGCCAGGAAGTCGAGGAACTCGGCAACGCCTTTGTAAGTCCCTTCGTCTTTGCCCTGCATGACCCACAGGCTCGCGCCGCCGATAATCGCATTCTGCGGCGCACCTTTGACGTCAGCGTCGTAAGGCATCATGCCCACGCCGTAGTTGAATTTGGCGTAGTGACGAATGTCCGCCAGCGAGCCCGAAGAGGCGGTCGTGATGGCGCAATCACCGTTATAGAACTTCTCGGTGGATTCATCTTTACGTCCGAAGTAGCTGAAATCGCCCTTCTTGTTCAGCGCCTGCAGCAGCGCAATATGCTTCACCTGCTCCGGCTTGTTGAACTCCAGAACCGCATCGGTGCCGTCGAACCCGTTGTTTTTGGTCGCCACAGGCAGACCGTGCCAGGCGCTGAAGTTCTCAATCTGGATCCAGCCCTGCCAGCCGCTGGCGTAGCCACACTTCATGCC
>JAFACP010000464.1 GCA_023425455.1 Pseudomonadota bacterium
CGTGGGCTTCATCGAACCGCCCCTGGCGCAGCAGCCAGCGCGGTGACTCTGGCGTCCCCCAACGCAGCAATGTGATACACAGAGCAGGCAACGCTGCCGAGGCCAGCAGCCAGCGCCAGGCGTCGGGGCTGAGCGGAATGAAGTGATGTCCTGCCAGGCTCGCCAGCACATACCCCACCGTCCATACTGCGCTGAATCCCCCCAGCAGAACGCCCCGGTAGCGGCGCGGGGCAAACTCCGCCAGCAGGGTGTGTCCCACGGAATAGTCCCCTCCCAGCCCGATACCTGTCAGGATCCGCAGGACAATCAGTTGTTCCGGTGTCGTGACAAAAAATTGTAAAAAGGAGGCGACCGTAATCAGCACAAAGCTGACGTTAAAGATTTTCTGACGCCCAATATGGTCGGAGAGCCAGCCCAACGCCAGGCTGCCCACAAAAAGGCCGAGCAGTGCCGACCCGCCAACCATTCCTGCCATCAGTGGCGTCAGCTGCAGCGCAGGGGTCATCTGAATAATGGCGTAGCCAACAACACCAAGAACGTAACCGTCTGTCAGATGCGCGCCAAAGGTAAGTGCCGCAATACGACAGTGAAAGCCGTTCAGGGGTAAATCATCCATTCGCACCGGTGAAGTATTCATCTCAGCCCCTTCATTTTCCGGTAAAAAAAACGGCTTTCCGGATGAAAAGCCGTTCGGTCTTTTATCTTTCAATGGGGTAAATCGTCCCCGTATTCATAATGCCATTTGGGTCAAACTGCTTCTTCAGCCCTTCCATTAACGCCCAGGCACTGCCGTGTTCCAGCTTGCTCCAGTGAACCCGGTGCTTGCCGATCCCGTGGTGATGTACCATTGAACCGCCGAGACGGATCGTCTCTTCACAGATAATTTTGTTGAGCGGATTGTGGTACTTATCAATCTCCACTTCCGGTTTACAATCCACCACATTGTAGTCATAGACAAAATACATATTTGTCCCGTTGCTGTAGCTGTGCGACGAGTGTCCGCCCAGCATGGTGATATCCTCCGCATGCGGGAACTCGCTACGAATGCGCTTAATCACGCTGTCATAAATTTCGTGGATGCAGCTCCAGCAGCCTGAAACTTCGGTGGTAAAGCCCATATTGCCGGTTTTGAGGATCTGCTGGCGTTCGGCGGCGACTTTTTCCGGCCCCCAGTTGAGGTGATTAAACCACGCCTCAATCAGCTTGCTGTCAACGCGCTGACACTGCGGATAACGGGCAACGATTTCCGCGATCCCTTCACCGGTGGCTTTCGCGATGCGCGGATTCCCTTCAGCCATAAAGATCAGCACGCATTTGCCGTCGGCAAAATGGGTAAAGTGCTGTGTACCATCCTCTGCGTCATACAGACGCGCAATGGAGGGCCGGTAGCCTTCCACCATTACCTGGCGCAGGATATCAAAGCCGGTTTTCATGTCGTCCATCACGTAGCCGTAGAAGAGATTGTTCTCCGGCATGTATTTGAAAATTTTCACCGTCACTTCCGTGATGTAACACAGCGCCCCTTCGTTGCCGATGATGATATGCCGAATGTCCGGCCCGGCGGCACGACGGGGCACATTTTTGATCCGGGTGACGGTGCCATCTGCCAGTACCGCCTCCAGACCGACCACCATATCCTCAATCGCTCCGTACAAGGTGGAGAACTGCCCGATACTGCGCGTAGCGACCAGCCCGCCCATTTGTGCCAGAGGTTTAGACTGCGGAGAGTGTCCGGTGGTAAAGCCTTTTTCGCGCAGCGCGTTCTCCAGGATCTCCAGCGGTACGCCGCACTGGGCGGTGGCCTGCATATTTTCGATATCAATATCCAGGATCTGGTTTAACCCACTGCCGTCCAGCACCACGGAGTCTTTGACCACGGTTTCCAGCCCACCTTCGGTTGCCGATGCCCCCGTACGCGGTACCCCCGTGATCTGGTGCTTGTTCATAAACGCCAGAACATCTGATACCTGCTCTGTTGAACCCAGCCGGACGACCGCCGCCGGTAGCGGCAATGTATAAATGCCGTGGATATCCGCATATTTACGAAAACGGTCAACGCTGTTTTTCTTGAGTACATTCTCATCGGTAATAACACGATCGGCGCCCACAATTTCTTTCAGTTGATCGACAATCGCTTCGCGAGATAAAGACATAATTATACCTTCCTGATAATTAACACGGAATTTTTCATTAAAATAAAACCAGAACCACCTGATTACGAATTAACGAACTAAATAGCCACCATCAACAACTAACAGATGACCATTAACATAATTTGACGCTTTACTGGCCAAAAATACCATTGCCCCCATCAGATCCTGTGTATCACCCCAACGGTTTGCCGGAATATGGTCGAGGACACGTTGATTTGTTTCCGGATTACTGCGAGTGGCAAGTGTAATATCAGTTGCATAATAACCAGGAGCAATGCCATTTACCTGAATATTATATTGACCAAGTTCATCACAATAGGATTTTGTTAAACCGGCGAGCGCATGTTTTGTCGCGGAATAGGCCGGAGACCACTGCCCTCCAAGATAAGAGAACAGTGAGCAAATATTAATTATTTTCCCGCTATTCTGCGGAATCATTACTTTTGCTGCTTCATGGCTTAATTCAAATGCGGCCGTCAGGTTGACGTTGATCATGGGATCCCAGTCAGCACGGCCAAAGTCCAGTACCTTGTTCAGCTTGCAGATACCCGCATTATTTACCAGAATATCCAGCGCACCAAAACGTTCACAGCAGGCGGCAATAATTTTTTGCGGCGCGCCATCTTCAGTGATATCCACCTGCATAAAGGCAACTTCAACACCCTGTTTTTCAATAACTTCTTTTGTTTCTCCGTTATCTTTGACAAAACTTGGGATAAACAGATTTGCCCCGGCTTTCGCCAGAGCTATCGCAAATGACTGTCCTAATCCACTGTTGCCGCCGGTCACGATCGCCGTCTTACCTTTCAGTGAGAAAAAGTCCATTGAGAACGCATTGAGTGATTCGATTGACATAGTGAGCTCCACATTCCTTTAGGCAAAAAAAAAGAAAGGTAACTTCCCCCGTTAAAGGGAAGTTACCTTTCTCATTATCTCTGGTAACTGGGATAAATTTTTAGCATAACCTCCAGGAACCTAATGTGATCGTAATCACAGATATCTGGATGAAATTATCAGATATATCCACAATCAGGAATCGTGATTATTCTCACACATTCACCGTCGGTTCCATGATATTCCTAAAGGTAATTACTAGAGACCTGAGAAAAGTAATCCTCCTGAAAAGGCGGTTTGCTTTTCTCTTTTTTTTGCCTATAAGAAACGGGATGTTGATATGCAACAGAATTCATATCGCCGCTGGATAACACTCGCTATTATTAGCTTTAGTGGTGGCGTCAGTTTTGATCTTGCCTATTTACGTTATATATATCAAATACCCATGGCAAAATTTATGGGGTTTAGCAATACCGAGATTGGATTAATTATGAGTACCTTCGGTATTGCGGCAATCATTCTTTATGCGCCAAGCGGCATTATCGCAGATAAATTCTCACACCGGAAAATGATCACCTCGGCAATGATTATCACCGGGCTGCTCGGGCTGCTGATGATGACCTATCCTCCGCTGTGGGTGATGCTCTGTATCCAGGTGGCATTTGCGATTACCACCATCCTGATGCTGTGGTCGGTTTCCATTAAGGCCGCATCCCTGTTGGGCGATCACAGCGAACAGGGGAAAATCATGGGCTGGATGGAAGGGCTACGCGGCGTGGGTGTGATGTCGCTGGCGGTCTTTACAATGTGGATTTTCTCCCGCTACGCGCCCGATGACGCCAACAGCCTGAAGGCGGTGATCATGATTTACAGCGTGGTGTACATTCTGCTGGGGATCTTGTGCTGGTTCTTTGTAAGCGATGGAAAACGACCTGACGAGGCTTTGACAGAAGAAAAGCATGCTTTTCAGCTCAGGGATGTGCTTGCCGTGTTGCGTATTCGCACCACCTGGTACTGTAGCATGGTCATTTTCGGCGTCTTCACTATCTACGCCATTCTCAGCTATTCCACAAATTACCTGACGGAAATGTATGGCATGTCGCTGGTAGCTGCGAGCTACATGGGCATTGTCATCAACAAGATTTTCCGTGCCATCTGCGGCCCACTGGGGGGGATCATCACCACCTACAGCAGAATGAAATCACCGACCCGGGTGATCCAGCTGCTTTCACTGCTCGGCGCCATCGCCCTCATCGCCCTGCTCGCTACGAACTCAAATCCGCAGTCGGTTGCTATGGGAATCGGCCTGATTCTGCTGCTGGGGTTCACCTGCTATGCCTCGCGCGGGCTTTACTGGGCATGTCCCGGGGAGGCCAGAACGCCGTCATACATTATGGGGACAACGGTTGGTATCTGTTCAGTGATTGGTTTCCTGCCCGATGTTTTTGTCTATCCCCTCGTTGGCCACTGGCAGGACACGCTGCCGGCGGAACAGGCTTACCGCAATATGTGGCTGATGGGTCTGACTGCGCTCGGTATGGTCATCCTGTTTACCTTTTTACTGTTCCGTAAAATTCGCACAGCCACGACCGCTGAGGAAAAGATGACACCGCTGGCCGCAGAGACCTCCGGCGAGTAACGGTGGAAAAATAAAGGAGAATATAATGTCGAAGCAATACATCATTGGAATTGATGGTGGAAGTCAGAGCACAAAAGTCGTCATGTACGATCTCAGGGGCAACGTTGTCTGCGAAGGTAAAGGGCCGCTGCGTCCTATGCATACTCCGGACGCGGATACCGCTGAACATCCTGACGATGACCTGTGGGACTCGCTATGCATTGCCGGAAAAGCGCTGATGGAAGCGTTCACAGGCAACCCTGAGGAGATTATCGGGATCGGGCTTGGATCCATTCGCTGCTGTCGCGCATTGCTGAAAGCCGACGGGACACCCGCTGCACCGCTTATCAGCTGGCAGGATGCGCGGGTCACACGCCCCTACGAGCATACGCATCCTGACGTCGCCTGGGTAACGTCGTTTTCCGGCTATCTTACGCACCGCCTGACCGGCGAATTTAAAGACAACATCGGCAACTATTTTGGCCAGTGGCCGGTGGACTATAAAAGCTGGTCGTGGAGCGAGGATGACAACGTCATAAAGCAGTTCAACATTCCGCGCCGAATGCTGTTTGATGTACAAATGCCTGGAACCGTGGCGGGCTACATCACGCCCGATGCTGCTCAGGCAACACATTTCCCGGCGGGTTTCCCCGTGGTGTTCACCACCAGCGATAAGCCCGTTGAAGCGCTGGGGGCAGGGTTACTGGACGATGAGACCGCCGTCATTTCACTGGGTACCTATATCGCCCTGATGATGAGCGGTAAAGCGTTACCTAAAGATCCTGTCGCCTGGTGGCCGATTATGTCGTCGATACCAGAAACCCTGCTGTACGAAGGTTACGGCATTCGCAAAGGCATGTGGACGGTAAGCTGGCTGCGCGACATGCTGGGCGAGTCGTTGATTCAGGATGCAAAAGCGCAGGGGCTTTCTGCAGAAGACTTCTTAAATAAAAAAGCGGCCCTCGTTCCCCCTGGCTGTAACGGCCTGATGACCGTGCTGGACTGGCTGACCAATCCCTGGGAGCCGTATAAGCGCGGGATGATGATTGGCTTTGACTCCAGCATGGATTACGCCTGGATTTACCGCTCTATCCTGGAAAGCGTGGCGCTGACGCTGAAGAATAACTACGACAATATGTGCAATGAAATTGGCCATCACGCCAGTCAGATAATCATTACCGGAGGAGGATCAAACAGCGATCTGTTTATGCAGATTTTTGCCGACGTTTTTAACCTCCCGGCCCGTCGTAACGCCATTAACGGCTGCGCGAGTCTCGGCGCGGCGATCAACACAGCCGTAGGTCTGGGGCTCTACCCTTCCTACACAGCGGCAGTCGAAAAAATGGTGCGGGTCAAAGATGTCTTCCTGCCCGTTGCGCATAACGCCAGCAGATATGAGGCGCTAAACAGAGGTATTTTCAGGGAGTTAACTCAGCACACTGATGTGATTCTGAAGAAATCATATCAAGTGCTTCACGGCGAACTGAACAACAACGATGCGATTAAAAGCTGGTCAAACGCATAATGTCGAATGTGGGAAAATGCCCGGTTCAACCGGGCATTTTTTCAGGCGATATTCAGATACTTATGCGTTTGCATCGACAGACGCCAGTTGCGCGCGATACAGGTTTCAATGCACAGGCGCGTGGCATCTTCTTTCTGGCTGATCGGCTGCAGCGCAATCACCCGCTGCTTGTCATCCGTCAGCGTGGCCAGCAGTTCATCCAGCGCTTCGATATCCCGCACGCGGCCAACGGGATGTTTGATCTCATCGGCACGCTCCAGCGCCTGAGAGAGTACATCATACCCGCCACGCATGTTCACTTTTGGTGATACCGTAACCCAGGT
>JAFACP010000393.1 GCA_023425455.1 Pseudomonadota bacterium
GTTCCTCTGACGTTCAAGAAAGCAGGTGCCTGATCCTATGCTGGTAAATCTTTGCGACTATAAACAGAGCGTGACGCTGATTGCCAACAGCGGCGTGCAATTTCTTGATTTTGGCCTGACGCCGCGGGATACCGCCAGCCACGGGCGCTTCGTGCGTAAAACCGCGAACGGCCCGCTGCTGCGGCTTGATTTTGACCTGGTGAACGGCCGCTATACCCTGCCCGCCGTCGCCGGCGGTCAGCCGGAAGTGGTCAAGCCGGAGAGCACTGTGTCACTGCACCACTCCCTGACGGTACTCGACGGCGTCTGGCTGCCGCTGCCGTTCCTGCGCTTTAACCCGCCGCGTACCTTTGTCGATGGCCCGGATAACTGGGCGCGCGTGCAGGTGCGTAAGCTGGAGACGCCGGATCCGGCAGGCAACACGCACCGGGTCACCCTCGCCCTCGACAGCCAGATCGCGGAGCACGCAACCGCCGGTCTCTCCCCGGTGCACAACGATATTCTGAACGGCACCCGCTTTGCCCTCGCCTGGCGCGACGAAGAAGTGGCAAGTTTCCTCGATCAGACCTGGATCGACGGCTGGCTGCGCGAAGCTTTTACCCGCTTCGCCAGTGACACAGAAAACCGTTCCGAGCGTGATTTACAGCAGGCGATGCGCGGCTTCGAATATCAGGCGCACTGGCTCAACCTGCTGACGATGCTTGGCGAGCAGCTGACCGTCCCGGAAGTGAAATTTGTCACCCACACCCTCAGTACCCCGGCCATTCCGGTGGATCTGATCCTCGACGTGGGCAACACCCACACCTGCGGTGTGATTATCGAAGATCACGGCGATGCCAATGATGGCCTGCGCCAGACCGCCGAGCTGCAGGTTCGCTCCCTGAGCGAGCCGCAGTTCCTCAATGAGCCGCTGTTCACCAGCCGCCTGGAGTTCTCCGAAGCCCGTTTCGGCAAACAACACTTCTCTGTGGAGAGCGGCCGCGAAGATGCCTTTGTCTGGCCGTCGATTGTTCGCGTGGGGGATGAGGCCCGCAAGCTGGCCATGCAGCGTCTCGGCACCGAAGGCAACAGCGGCATCTCCAGCCCGCGTCGCTACCTGTGGGATGAGACGCCGGTGGTGCAGGACTGGCGCTTCAGCCAGATGAACGGTAAAACCCAGCGCGAGCCGCTGGCTACCGCCTTCCCGCTGATGAACCTGATGAACGATGACGGTGAACCGCTGTTTACGCTGCCGCCGGATGAACGCCTGCCGGTCTTCTCGCCGCAGTACAGCCGCAGCACCCTGATGACCCACATGCTGTGCGAACTGCTGGCGCAGGCGCTGGGGCAAATCAACAGCGTGGCCACCCGTCTGCGTCTTGGGTTCCCGGCCTCTCCGCGCCAGCTGCGCACGCTGATCCTGACCCTGCCGTCGGCCATGCCGAAGCAGGAGCGCGAAATTTTCCGCCGCCGGATGTTCGAGGCGATCGCGATTGTCTGGAAAGCGATGGGCTGGCACCCGCAGGACGACGATTTTGCCAGCCGCAAACAGCAGGAGAAGAGCGTGGTTCCTGTGCCTGAGATCCAGATGGAGTGGGATGAGGCGAGCTGCGGGCAGCTGGTGTGGCTGTACAACGAAGCCATCTCACATTTTGGTGGCCAGACGGAGGCGTTCTTCGCCTCCCTCGCCCGCCCGGATCGTACTCCCGATGAGGGTCAGCAGCCCGGTCGCGCGTTACGCGTCGCCTCTGTGGATATCGGCGGCGGGACAACCGACATGGCAATCACCCATTACCAGCTCGACGACGGCTCGGGCAACAATGTCAAAATTACCCCTCAGCTGCTGTTCCGCGAAGGGTTCAAGGTCGCCGGCGACGATACCCTGCTGGACGTGATCCAGCGCTATGTCCTGCCCGCGCTGCAGACCCAGCTGCAAAAATCGGGTATTGCTGACGCCTCGCTGCTGATGGCCTCCCTGTTCGGCGACTCGGGACGCATTGATACCCAGGCGGTGCTGCGCCAACAGACGGCGCTGCAGCTGTTTATGCCGATCGGTCACGCGATCCTGGCCGCGTGGGAAGCGAGTGACATTGATGACCCGCTGGCCGGACTGCATGCCACCTTCGGCGATCTGCTGGGGCAGAAACCCACCCGTAACGTGATCAATTATCTGCAGCAGGCGATCGACCACGCGCTGCCTGCCGGCTCTGCCGCATTTGACCTCTTCGCCGTGCCGCTGCACGTCAACTTCCGTGAGATGCAGGATGCGATGCTGGCGGGACAGTTCACCCTCGCCGCGCCGCTTCATGCGGTCTGCGAGGCGATCTCCCACTACAGCTGCGACATTCTGCTGATCACCGGTCGTCCTGGCTGCCTGCCCGGCGTACAGGCGCTGATCCGTCATCTGCAGCCGGTGCCGGTCAACCGGATCGTCTGGCTGGATAAATATAACGTTCACGAATGGTATCCGTTCAGCCAGCAGGGACGTATCGGCAACCCGAAATCAACGGCGGCCGTCGGTGCGATGCTGTGCAGTCTGGCCCTTGATTTACGCCTGCCGCGCTTCAATTTCAAAGCCGCAGATATTGGCGCCTACTCAACGGTGCGTTACCTCGGCGTGCTGGATAACACCGTTAATACCCTGCGCGAAGAGAACGTCTGGTATCAGGATATCGACCTCGATAAACCCGGGGCTAAACTCGATGCCCGCCTGCACTTTCCGCTGCGCGGCAATGTGACGCTCGGTTTCCGCCAGCTGGCAAACGCGCGCTGGCCGGCTACGCCGCTCTACACCCTGAGCATCAACTCGGCGGAGCTGGCTAAATCGATCGCCGGTGACGGCGTGCTGAATGTGCGTCTGAAGCTCTGCGGCGGCAGTAAACAGGCGGGGCCGGAAGCCTTCGAGCTCAGCGATGCCTGGCTCCAGGACGGGACGCCGGTCCCGGCAGACGCCCTGACCTTTAAACTGAATACTCTGGCCGATCGCCGTCATAGCGGCAGCCACTACTGGATCGACAGCGGGAGCGTATACCTGAAATGACTGCGACGACTGCCACCACTCAGGCCTTAATCGGGTGGATTAACGAGACGCGCCTGCACGCCCCGATGCTGGATAACGACGCCGATGCGCTTCTTGCGCGGATGAATGCCGCCGGGGCGCGGGAGCAGGCGCTGACTCAGGCGCTGGCGGACCCGGCCAGCATCGGGCTGTACGGCCACTCTCAGGCCGCGAAAGCACACCTGCTCTCCTCTCTGTGCGGCAGCGGTAATGGTCGGCTGGATGTCACCCCCGGGCAACGTACCTTTGACTACTTATCGCATATCAACCCGGGACACGCCCTGACCAATATGGCGGTGCGGTTTACGCGTGAGAACCACGAGGTTGCCGACGAGGCGTTTCCGCTGCGTCTGCGTCTGGTCACTGAGGCCGAACTGGTGCAGCTGTTTATCACCCGCACCACCTTACACCCGCAGATCCGCCCGGTTGATAAGGCGGTGATCGAAACCCGTCTGGAGAAGTGGCGCGCGCTGCGCCAGCCGCAGGGAGTGCCGGGTATCAGCCATCAGGAGGTGGGCGCCATCGCCCGCTTCTGGCAAAGCACGGTACCCGGAGCAAAACAGCAGATCGATGACGCGCTCTGGCACCAGTTCGCGCAGCTGATCCCTTCGCTGGATCTCAGTACCCGCGCCAGCGTCTGGTCATTACTGTGGGGTGAGCAGCAGGAGCTAACCCGGCAGTGGCTGAAGCTGGCTCATGTGCTGCACCAGACCAGCCATGCCCGCGAACTGGCGGCCCCGCTGAGCCTGCTGGTGGACAATTTTGGTCTGCCGGGTGAAGGGTTCCTCACCCACGGCGCGCTCAGTCTGGCGGACGCACAGGAAGCGCTGCTGCACCCGATAGATCGCGGTGAGCTGCTCAGCGCCGTCAGCATTCCGCTCGACGTGCTGGCATTCCTGACCCGCGAGCTGGTGCTGACGGTGGAAAACTGCGCGCTGGATAACGTCGATATTATCGATATTCCGGCCTTCTCCGACCCCGACGCCCCGCTGCTGACCCAGGCGAAATGCCTGTGGCTGCCAGATCACTATCGCCAGCAGCTGCAGCCCGATGTGCTGGTTATCTGTAACGCCACCGCAAACCATGAGCAGACGGCAAAAACGGCCAGGACGCTGCTGAACTGGGTGCACGAGACTCAGCCTGCGCAAGAGTCCGCCCTGCCGGGGCTGGTGTGGGCGATTACGCCGCACGATGCGCGCTTTACGACCCGACAAAACCTCGATGAAGCAGTCCAGCATCTGCTGGGCAAACCCGGTCAGCACTGGGGCACGCTGCAGGCGCTCGACAGCCACAGCATGCAGCGGGTGATCGAGTGGTTATCCCAGGCCACGCTGCCGGCGCAGCGACAACAGCGTCTGCAGTCGCTGCAGCTGCTGTTACGGCAGGAGCTGACCGCGCTGATGCAAAGCTGGCTGGCACCGCTCACCGCGTCGCCCGGCGCACGCCGCGCGCAGGCCGAAAGTATGGTGCGTATGCTGCAAAGCAGCGCCGCGCGCCACGGCGAACTCCTGGAGGGGCTTCTGCCGCCGCTCAGCGCTTTTGAAACCCTGCTGAGCGTCCAGCAGCCGCGCGAGGAGCAGGTCAACGGTCTGTTCACGGATGTGATTGACCTGTTTGCGGAAAACCCGCAGGAGAGCGCGGGTAGCCTGCAGACCAAAGACACCGCGCGGATGGCGCACAAGGTGTGGATAAACCATCTGCGCCAGTGGAGCCGCAACGAGGCTGCCGCAGACCGTCTCGGCCTGCCGGGTACGGTGTTACAGCAGATAGCCGATGTGCTGATCGTCGCCAGCTACCGTCTGGATCTGCCGCAGCAGCTGCAGCGTATTGTCGAGAGCGATAAGAGCCGCGCCGCGCAGCTGCATGCGGTGATGGGGAACTTCACCGGCTGGCTGGGCTACGACACCGTCCCGGCCGCGCAACGCCCGGCCAGTCGCGTGCGTAAAGAGCAGCCTATCTTCGTTGCCCCGGTGGTCAGCAGCAGCGCCCCGCGCCTGACCCGTCTGGGGGAGCAGCCGGTACATGCCGCCACCCTCTATGTGTACGACTGGCTGGTGGCGCTCTACACCCGGGCTATCGAGAACATTGATTATCAGCATCCGCACGACCTGACGCCTGCCGCGCGTCAGGCGCTGCAGGCCATTTTGCCTTAAACCCGTAGCCCGCCGCCGTGCGGGCTTTATCTGTCCGCCATACACGCCGCCAGCACCTTCGCCAGCGCCCCGGGGTTTTCCCACGACATGGCGTGCCCGGCCGCAGGAACGATCGCTATCGGCACCCCTTTTTGTGACAGGGCATCGACATCCGCATCGGGTAGCGACAGCTCGCCGACAATCAGCGTCACCGGACAGGTTAAGGCTAAAAACTGCGCAGACCATGAAGGCGCAACGCCGGCGACCAGGCTGGCCGCCCCCCGCCAGAGGGCGAAGGGAGCCGTGCTCTGTAGGCTCCCCGCCCACGGGCTGGTTTCGGCCTGCAGCAGCGTCTGATATCCGTGGTCAATGAACTGCGCTTCGGTGCAGGCAGCGATGGCCCGACTGAAGATGCCGCCACCGGCATGAAAGTTCGGCTCAGAGACCATGAGCCCCAGCAGGCGTTGCTGCGCGAGGGTCGCCGTTTCAATCGCGATGCTGCCGCCCATGCTGTGGCCGTACAGCCAGAATGCGTCGAGATTCAGGTGGTTGAGCAGCTCGAGAACCACGCGGGCCTGGTCGCGGGTGCGATAGCTAAACTGTGCGGGTTTATCACTGTAGCCGCTGCCGGGGAGATCGATCAGAATGGCGCGACGGTCGCCAAACTGGGGGTCGCGGACCACCCGGGGGTATTCATACGACGCCGCGCAGCCCAGACCGTGTATAAACACCACCGGTTCACCTGAGCCGGGAAGATCTTGCCAGCGCACGATACCGCCAGCCTGGCGGGAATAAAAACTGTTCATGAGCACTCCTTTTACTGATGCGCTGTATGTTTATGGGTCTTCCCCTGTTGTGGTGGGTAGTACATAATTGAGTGATTTTCAAACACCACACAGTGCCTTTATGGCGTCTCTTTTTACAGAGAGGGAATTCTTATGAGCGTGCCGCAAACAAAAGCTGAACTACTTTTAGCTATTGATAAAAATTTTAGTAAATTAATTAGTTATCTCAACGCAATCCCACCAGAAATTACTTCAGATAAATCAATGGACGGACACGCCAAAGGAACGGAGATGAGTGTTCGTGATCTCGTTTCGTATCTGCTTGGATGGAATGCTCTTGTTGTAAAGTGGATCACTTCTGATGCTAAAGGTCTGCCTGTCGATTTTCCGGAAACCGGCTATAAATGGAATCAGCTAGGTCTTCTTGCTCAAAAGTTTTACTCAGATTACAGTGGGTTAAGTTATGAATTGTTAGTAGCTGAACTTCAGACTGTAAAAAATGAGATTGTGAAGCTTATTGATGATCGTACCGATGATATTTTGTATGGAAGACCATGGTACACAAAATGGACGATGGGGAGAATGATCTCATTTAACACATCTTCGCCTTACGCCAACGCTAATGGAAGATTAAGAAAGTGGGCAAAAACGAATAATATCAGTTTAAAGTAAGCATCAGAATGAAATTATATGGACGAAAAATCCCTCTATGCCCATATCCTTAACCTGACTGCACCATGGCAGGTAAAATCCCTTACCCTCGATGAAAATGCAGGTTCCGTTACTGTTAACGTCGGAATCGCTGAAAATACTCAGTTAACCTGTCCGACCTGCCGGAAATCCTGTTCTGTTCACGATCACCGACATCGTAAATGGCGCCACCTTGATACCTGCCAGTTCATGACATTAGTAGAAGCCGATGTTCCCCGAGTTATGTGCCCGGAGCATGGCTGCCAGACTCTGCCTGTACCGTGGGCAGGTTCCGGCAGTCGGTACACTCTGCTGTTCGAATCGTTCGTGCTCTCATGGCTTAAAATCAGCACCGTTGATGCGGTCAGGAAACAACTTAAACTTAGCTGGAATGCCGTTGACGGCATCATGACCCGCGCGGTTAAGCGAGGCCTGTCGCGGATTAAAAAACCTTTATCAGCGCGTCATATGAATGTAGACGAAGTCGCCTTTAAAAAAGGGCATAGGTATATAACCGTGGTATCTGATCGCGACGGACGGGCGCTGGCATTAACCGATGATCGTGGCACAGAGAGTCTTGCCAGCTATCTCCGTTCGCTCACTGACAGTCAGTTGTTGGCCGTCAAAACACTGTCGATGGACATGAATGCGGGCTATATAAGAGCAGCGCGTATCCATTTACCCAGTGCGGTCGAGAAAATCGCCTTCGATCGCTTCCATGTGGCGAGGCAACTGGGCGAAGTGGTTGATAAAACCCGCCAGAATGAACATCCGCACCTCCCTGTTGAAAGTCGTCGTCAGGCCAAAGGTACCCGCTTCCTGTGGCAGTACAGTGACAAATGGATGACTGAGTCCCGGCAGGAAAAGCTGATGTGGTTGCGGGAACAGATGCAACAGACAAGCCAGTGCTGGACACTGAAAGAGCTGGCAAAAAATATCTGGGATCGCCCCTGGAGCACAGAACGCAGGAATGACTGGTTGCAGTGGATATCGCTGGCGTCTGAATGTGATGTGCCGATGATGAAAAACGCAGCGAAAACCATCAAAAAACGGTTATACGGAATACTGAATGCAATGCGTCATCGCGTCTCGAATGGTAATGCGGAGGCGCTGAACAGCAAGATCAGACTGCTGAGGATAAAGGCCAGGGGATACCGAAACCGGGAGCGCTTTAAGCTGGGAGTGATGTTCCACTATGGAAAGCTGAATATGGCGTTCTGAGCCTTCCCACCATGATCGGGGAAGACCCATGTTTATACAGTCATCGTATAAGAAATGCTATCTCTGACGAAGGATAAGGCAGAAAGGGGTCAGAAAAGGGAGACCAGCAGCGCGACGGGAAAGCTCATCGGCCAGGTTGACCCAACCAGAAATGCGCTCAACAGGCGAATGCGTTTGCGATCTCTGGAGAGAAACCAGGTTATTAACGCACAGAGCGAGGCCATTACGGCGTAAAAAACTAACATTTTTTGATACAACGTCATCGCACTAACCTGAACTGTAAAAATCCGCACGCAATATGCGTCATATGTTGATACAGATCAAGTTTTTTCGTTACACACTCACCCTCATTAACCGTGGCTTAAATAACCCTCCGGGCGTGGATTTAACATCCCCCGCTTCAACAGGTTGCCCTGCCTGTCGGGGGATGTCGTTTATCGCCCGCTGTGCCGCCGGGTTCAGGCGCTGTGTTTGATCATCACATGGCGCACAACGGTATAGTCTTCAAGGCCATATACCGACATATCTTTGCCGTAGCCTGACTGCTTCATTCCGCCGTGCGGCATTTCGCTGACCAGCATAAAGTGGGTATTGACCCAGGTACAACCATACTGCAGCCGCGCAGACAGACGATGCGCGCGTCCGACGTCGCTCGTCCACACCGAGGAGGCAAGACCATACTGCGAATCGTTGGCCCAGCTCAGGACCTGCGCTTCATCATCAAACTCGGTGATGCTCACCACCGGGCCAAACACCTCGCGCTGCACGATGGCATCTTCCTGTTTTGCCCCCGCCAGCACGGTTGGCTGGTAGTAGTAACCGGCCCCCTCCCGCTGACTGCCGCCGGTGACCACGCGAATATGATCCAGCGCTTTTGCCTCCTCGACGGCCTGGCTGACGCGCGCGAGGTGAGCCGCAGAGCTCAGCGGCCCCAGCTCGGTTGTGCTCTCCTCCGGCGCCCCCATCTTCAGGCTGGCGACCGCAGCCCCCAGTTTTTCCACCAGTGCGGCATACACTCCCTTTTGCGCATAGATACGGCAGGCAGCGGTACAATCCTGTCCGGCGTTATAGAAGCCAAAGGTCCGTACCCCCTCCACCACCGCATCCAGATCGGCATCGTCAAAGACGATCACCGGCGCTTTACCGCCGAGCTCCATATGGGTGCGTTTAATGGATGACGCCGTGTGGGCAATAATGTGCTCCCCGGTCGCAATGGAGCCGGTGAGTGAGACCATGCGCACCTTTTCGTGACCGGTCAGCGGATCGCCCACGGTTTGCCCGCGGCCAAACAGCACGTTCAGCACGCCAGCGGGGAAGATATCTTTTGCCAGCCCGGCCAGCTTAAGGGCCGTCAGCGGCGTGATTTCAGAGGGTTTCAGCACCACGCAGTTTCCCGCCGCCAGCGCAGGTGCCAGCTTCCACGCCGCCATCATCAGCGGATAGTTCCACGGGGCGATAGATGCCACCACCCCCAGCGGATCGCGGCGGATCATCGAGATATGTCCCTCAAGATACTCTCCGGCCGCCACGCCGTTCTGACAGCGCGCCGCCCCGGCAAAGAAGCGGAACACATCCGCCACCGCCGGGAGCTCATCCCCCAGCACACAGTGCAGCGGCTTGCCGCAGTTAAGCGACTCCAGGCGGGCAAGGCTTTCAGCGTTCGCGTCAATCACATCAGCCAGTTTCAGCAGACAGTCAGCGCGGGTTTTCGGGGTTGTTTGCCCCCACGTCACAAACGCGCTGTCGGCAGCCTGCACTGCGGCATCAACCTGCGCCGCGGAGGCTTCGGCGATCTCCAGCAGTACCTCTCCGGTGGCCGGATTATAGACCGGCTGTTTTTCACCTTCGCCGGTCACCAGCTCACCCTTAATCAGCAGTTGATTTTGCATAATATTGTCCTGTTGAAATCGAAGTTATTTCCCGCAACCAACCTGTTCTTCGCCGTCGCGGGTTAGCCACCAGGCTCCCAGAATGGGGAATGCTGTCACCAGCATCACCAGCAGAGCGACCACGTTGGTGACAGGCACGTCACGCGGGCGACCAAGCTGGTTAAGTAACCACAGCGGTAACGTGCGCTCGTGTCCCGCGGTAAATGTCGTGACGATGATCTCGTCAAATGAGAGCGCAAACGCCAGCATCCCGCCCGCCAGCAGCGCCGAACCGAGGTTCGGTAACACCACATAGCGGAAGGTTTGCCAGCCATCGGCGCCCAGATCCATCGACGCCTCCACCAGGCTCCAGGAGGTACGTCTGAAACGGGCAATCACGTTGTTAAATACCACCACCACGCAAAAGGTGGCGTGACCGACCACGATGGTGAAAAAGCCCGGTTCAAGATCGATCGTTTTAAAGGCCGTTAACAGCGCCAGCCCGGTGATGATGCCCGGCAGCGCAATCGGCAACAGCAGCAGCAGAGAGACGGCGCTTTTGCCAAAAAAGGTGCTGCGCCACAGGGCCGCTGCAGCAAGCGTGCCAAGTACCAGCGCGATGGCGGTTGAAAGCGCGGCGATTTGAAGTGACAACGTCACTGAATCAATGATATCCCCGCGCGCTGCCGCCACGCGAAACCACTTCAGCGTCAGCCCCTGTGGCGGAAAGCTGAACGCCGCATCCTCGGTATTAAACGCATAAGTGGCGATGATCAGCAGCGGGAAGTGCAGGAAGATAACCCCGCCCCAGGCTGCCACTTTCAGGAACAACGGTGCGCGCTCAAAGTGCATCGAATGCTCCCAGACGTTTCACGAACGCCAGATAGAGTGAGATCAAAACGATTGGCACCAGCGTAAAGGCCGCTGCCATTGGCATATTGCCGATGGCGCCCTGCTGGGAATAGACCATATTGCCGATAAAATAGCCCGGCGGCCCCACCAGCTGCGGAACGATAAAATCGCCCAGCGTCAGCGAGAAGGTAAAAATCGATCCTGCGGCAATCCCCGGTATTGCCAGCGGTAACACCACATAGCGGAAAGTCTGACGCGGGCGGGCGCCGAGATCCGCCGAGGCCTGCAGCAGTGATGCCGGCAGCCGCTCCAGCGCCGCCTGCACGGGCAGGATCATAAACGGCAGCCAGATGTAGACAAACACCAGAAAGCGGCCAAGCCCGGAGGTCGATAAGGTGTTGCCGCCAATGGCCGGTAGCGTCAGCAGCGACGTCAGAACCGGCTCCAGCCCCAGATGCCGGAGAAACCACTGCGCCACCCCATCTTTCGCCAGCAACAGCGTCCACGCATAGGCTTTCACAATATAGCTTGCCCACATCGGCAGCATCACCGCGATATAGAAGAAGGCTTTCCATTTGCCGCGCGTATAACGTGCCATATACCACGCCATGGGAAAGGCCAGCAGCGCGCTGGCAATGGTAACGGCGACCGCCATTACCAGCGTTCGCACAATAATGTCGTAATTGGCCGGGTTGAAGAGCGCCTGAATATTGGCGAGGGTCAGCGCCGGTGTCACCGTCATGGTGAAATCGTCGAAGGTATAAAAGCCCTGCCACAACAGCGTCAGCAGCGATCCTAAATAGACAATGCCAAACCACATCAGGGGCGCCAGCAGCAGCAGGAAAATCCCCAGCGCCGGCTTGCGCCAGAACAAGGCGGTGATGCGGCTGAAGGCGCCATGCGGGGCAGATTCGTGAGTCACGCTCATCATCCTGTCACCTCTCCTCACGCAGAGGCACCAT
>JAFACP010000021.1 GCA_023425455.1 Pseudomonadota bacterium
GTTGACCCGCGCTCGCCGCAGGCGATGATCGACGAAGCGGTGAATGCGGCGAAACAGTCCGATGTGGTTGTGGCCGTGGTTGGCGAGGCGCAGGGGATGGCGCATGAGGCGTCGAGCCGAACCGATATCACCCTGCCGCAAAGCCAGCGCGACCTGATTGCCGCCCTGAAAGCCACCGGCAAGCCGCTGGTTCTGGTGCTGATGAACGGTCGCCCGCTGGCGCTGGTGAAAGAAGACCAGCAGGCCGATGCGATGCTGGAAACCTGGTTTGCCGGTACCGAGGGTGGTAACGCGATCGCCGACGTGCTGTTTGGCGATTACAACCCGTCGGGCAAACTGCCGATGTCCTTCCCGCGCTCCGTTGGACAGATCCCGGTTTACTATAGCCACCTCAATACCGGCCGTCCGTACAACGCCGACAAGCCGAATAAGTACACCTCACGCTATTTCGACGAAGCCAACGGTCCGCTCTATCCGTTCGGTTACGGCCTGAGCTACACCACCTTCAGGGTCTCTGATGTGAAACTCTCTTCACCGACCATGACGCGTGACGGTAGCGTGACCGCCAGCGTCCAGGTGACCAACACCGGCAAGCGCGAAGGCGCAACGGTGATTCAGATGTATGTGCAGGATGTCACCGCCTCAATGAGCCGCCCGGTGAAACAGCTGCGCGGCTTCCGGAAGGTGGATCTGAAGCCTGGCGAAAGCAAAACCGTCAGCTTCCCGATCGATCTGAATGCGCTGAAGTTCTGGAACCAGCAGATGAAATACGATGCCGAGGCGGGCAAATTTAACGTCTTTATCGGCGTCGATTCCGCCCGCGTCAATAAAGGCGAGTTCGAACTGCTGTAATCACCGCAAGCCCTCTTCCGGCGAAGAGGGCTTGTATGAGTTCATACCTTATCGTCACCTCCCGTCTGTTTCCCCTTTCTGGTGTCGCTTTTCCTCTCTCTGAAGGTCAAAAATCGCTGAACGCCTGTTTTTAACGCCTCCTGGCGCAATAACCCGGCGACAATTGCCCCTTTTTGTGTGCTGCGGAGCAAAATATGAACAGCCGCAGGGCGTGGTAGCGGATGACGCCTGGCCCACCGGGTATCTTATCAGCGTTAAATTCCAGGCTAAGCGGCCAGTTTTCGACTACGCTTTTTTCTCAAGCCTATGAAAAAGGCGGCAAAATAATGAGGAAAGTGGAATGACGATTACAAAGGGGATGATCGGGTCTGCGGTGATTCTGGCGGCGCTAAGCCTGCCGCTGCAGGCTGCGGAGCCGGTGAAAGTGGGGTCGAAGATTGATACCGAAGGGGCGCTGCTCGGGAACATCATTTTACAGGTACTTGAAAGTCACGGGGTGAAAACGGTCAATAAAGTCCAGCTTGGCACGACGCCGGTGGTGCGCGGCGCGATTACCTCCGGCGAGCTGGATATCTACCCGGAATATACCGGTAACGGCGCTTTCTTCTTCAAAGATGAGAACGATCCGGCGTGGAAAAACGCCCGGGCCGGCTACGAAAAAGTCAAAAAGCTGGACGCAGAACAGAACAAGCTTATCTGGCTGACTCCGGCGCCGGCCAACAACACCTGGACTATCGCGGTGCGTAAAGATGTGGCGGAGAAAGGCAAGCTGACGTCGCTTGAGGATCTCAGCCGTTATCTGAAAGAGAAGGGGCAGTTCAAACTCGCGGCATCTGCGGAGTTTATCGAACGTCCCGATGCGCTGCCCGCGTTTGAAAAGGCTTATGGTTTTAAACTTGACCAGCAACAGCTGCTGTCGCTGGCCGGCGGTGATACGGCGGTGACCATCAAGGCCGCGGCCCAGCAAACCTCGGGGGTGAACGCCGCGATGGCGTATGGCACCGATGGCCCGGTTGCCGCGCTGGGTCTGCAGACGTTGAGCGATCCGAAGGGGGTTCAGCCAATTTACGCCCCGACGCCCGTGGTACGCGAAGCGGTGCTAAAGGCCTATCCGGAGATGGACGGGTGGTTAAAACCGGTGTTCGAAAAGCTGGATGAGAAAACGCTGCAGCAGCTGAATGCCAGCATCGCCGTCGAGGGACTGGATGCCAAAAAAGTGGCGGCCGATTTCCTGAAACAACAAGGGCTTGTGAAGTAACGGGACAAGGCTGTGCCAATAAAATGTCATAACCGCGTGCTGCTGCTGTTGGCCTGTGTGGCGACAGCCGCCGTCGCGCTGCCGTTTGTGAACGTGGCGCCCAACCGGCTGGTGTCGGGTGAAGGGCGTGCGCTCTGGCAAATCTGGTCGTTCACGCCGCTGCTGCTGGCCTGCTCATTAGGCGCGCTGGTGGCGCTTTCGCTCTGGCCGGGGCGCGCGGCGCAGTGGCTGACGCTGCTGCTGTGCGAGGTGCTGTTTATCGCGCTGTTCTGGGGCGGTGGGCTGGCGGCCACGCTGATGACTTCTGCCGAAAGCCCTCTCGCCCGCACCTCGGTCGGCAGCGGTCTGTGGCTGTGGCTGGCGCTTTGCGTGCTGGCCTGCAGCGATGCCATTCGTCGTCTGCTGGCGGTGCCCGCCTGGCGCTGGCTGCTGAATGCCCAGCTCTGGGTCGTTCCTTTGCTGCTGCTGTTTAGCGGTGAGATGAACAACCTGTCGCTGTTAAAAGAGTATGCCAACCGCCAGGAGGTGTTCGACAACGCGCTGGCGCAACATCTGACTATCCTGTCCGGCACGCTTGTCCCGGCGCTGCTGATCGGTACGCCGCTCGGGGTCTGGTGCTACCGCCATCCCTCCCGACAGAACGGCGTCTTTACCGTGCTTAACGTGATCCAGACCGTTCCCTCCGTGGCCCTCTTCGGCCTGCTGATTGCGCCGCTGGCCGGGCTGACCCGAGCCTTCCCGGCGCTGGCGTCGCTTGGGATCGCCGGAACGGGACTGACCCCTGCGCTGATTGCGCTGCTGCTCTATGCGCTGCTGCCGCTGGTGCGCGGCGTGGTGGCGGGGCTGAGCCAGGTGGCGCCGGAAGTGCTGGAAAGCGCGCACGCCATGGGCATGAGCGCGCGTCAGTGTTTCTGGAAAATACAACTGCCGTGCGCGCTACCTCTGCTGTTACGCAGCCTGCGGGTGGTGGCGGTACAAACCGTCGGCATGGCGGTGATTGCGGCGCTGATTGGCGCGGGAGGATTTGGCGCGCTGGTGTTCCAGGGGTTGCTCAGCAGCGCGCTGGATCTGGTCTTACTGGGGGTGATCCCCACCATTGCGCTGGCGGTTGTGGTGGATGCGCTATTCGCCTTATGGCTCGCGTTGCTCAAAGGGGAAAGCGATGATTGAATTTCACGATGTCAGTAAAACCTTCGCGGGGCGTCCGGCGGTCAGCCACCTTAACCTGCATTTCGCGGAAGGGGCGTTTTCGGTGCTGATCGGCACCTCGGGCTCCGGAAAATCGACCACCCTGAAGATGATCAACCGGCTGGTGGAACACGACAGCGGGCTCATCCGTTTTGCCGGAGAAGAGATCCGCAGCCTGCCGGTGCTGGAGTTGCGCCGTCGGATGGGCTACGCCATTCAGTCCATCGGCCTGTTTCCCCACTGGACGGTGGCGCAGAATATCGCCACCGTGCTGCAGCTGGAAAAATGGACCCGCGCCCGAACCGGGGCGCGAGTGGATGAGCTGATGGCGCTGCTGGAGCTGGAGCCCGCGCTGCGCGATCGTTATCCGCACCAGCTTTCCGGCGGTCAGCAGCAGCGCGTGGGGGTGGCGCGCGCGCTGGCGGCCAATCCTCAGGTGTTGTTAATGGATGAACCCTTTGGCGCGCTGGATCCGGTGACGCGGGGCGCGCTGCAGGCCGAGATGACGCGCATTCACCGTATCCTCGGGCGTACCATCATTCTGGTCACGCACGACATTGATGAAGCGCTGCGTCTGGCTGACCATCTGGTGCTGATGGATCACGGCGAAGTGGTGCAGCAGGGGGCGCCCCTGACGCTGCTCACCCGTCCGGCGAACGATTTTGTGCGGGAGTTCTTTGGTCGCAGCGAGCTGGGCGTCCGGCTGCTGTCGCTGCGTACCGTCGGTAACGCGATGCGTCGCCAGCCCGCGCCACTTTCCGGCGAACCGCTGCAGGAACAGATGAGCCTGCGCGAGGCGCTGTCGGCTTTTGTCGCCCGCCAGTGCGAGGTGCTGCCGGTTGCCAATGCGCAGGGCGTTTTGTGCGGCAGCCTGCACTTTCGCGATCTGCTGGGGGAGGGGACGCATGACGTGGTTACGTGAGCCGCTCACCTGGCTGGTGGCGGCGTTTATCGCTTTGCTTTGCCTGCTGCCGCACAGTGCGTGGCTGTTCAGCGCGCTCTTTCCGGGGCTGCCGCGTCCGGTTTATCAGCAGGAGAGCTTTCTCAATCTGGCGCTGGCGCACCTCTGGCTGGTGGCATTTTCAAGCGTAATCGCCGTTGCGCTGGGCGTCGGTGCGGGGATCGCCGTCACGCGGCCGTCGGGCCGGGAGTTTCGTCCGCTGGTAGAGACCATCGCCGCTATCGGCCAGACCTTCCCGCCGGTGGCGGTGCTGGCGATCGCCGTTCCGGTACTGGGATTTGGCCAGCAGCCGGCCATTATCGCGCTCATTTTGTACGGCGTGCTGCCGGTGTTGCAGGGGACGCTGGCCGGTATTGCGGCGGTGCCCGCCTCGGTGCTGAGCGTGGCTGAAGGAATGGGGATGAGCGGCTGGCAGCGGCTACGCAAGGTTGAGCTGCCGCTGGCGGCACCGGTTATCCTTGCGGGGATCCGCACGTCGGTGATTATCAATATCGGTACGGCGACCATCGCGTCAACGGTGGGCGCGAATACGCTGGGAACGCCGATTATTATCGGCCTGAGCGGGTTTAATACGGCCTATATTGTGCAGGGGGCTGTGCTGGTCGCGCTGGCGGCTATCGTGGTCGACAGGCTGTTTGAGCGCCTGACGCGGTCACTCAGCCGACACCGCCGCGAACGATAAATGAGTAGCCGGCCAGCATCACGCCGCCGATCCCGCTGACGGCCATCAGCACAAAAAGGGTAATTACGGCCAGTTTGGTTGCCTTCATCATCTGCTCCTGTTGTTAACGGCGTGATTATACGGTGAAGCGGAAGGGTTAATGAACCATTAAATGCCGTTACGGCTCATTCGGCCCGAGCGGGTAAACCGGGTAGCCGTGCTCCCGCCATTCCGTCAACAGCTGCTGCTGTGAGGCTGAAGGGATCTCACCGCACCACACCAGCAGGGTCTGGCCGTCAAAAAACTCTGGCCGCAGCTGAGCCAGCGAATGGGCCAGAACGTCGACCCGCCAGCCCTGCTGGGTGGCAATCCAGGCCTCCAGCCACAGGCGGGTCGTGTCATGCACATTCCAGCCAACCACCAGCGCGTCTTTGCCGCCCTTGTTGCGGGCAGAAGCCAGACAGACCGCGATGTAGTTGATGAGCACGCCGTCGAGCATGCTGAGCAGGGCCTGCAACGTCGACTGCTGACACTGCAGGCGCCGACGAAGCGGAATAAACAGGTGAGTCATCAGCGTTTGCGCGGGATAGTCGCGCCCTTGCTCTTTTATCCAGCCGCGCAGGCGCTGCACGTTACCGGCCTGCAGCAGCCGCAGCAGGGTTTCCTGCTGTTCACGCCACAGATGTTGGGTGTCAGGATCATCCTGACTGAGCAACGATTTGACTTTCCCGACCTGAACGCCGTTATCGATCCAGCTTTTGATCTCGCGGATCCGGTCGATATCCGCATCATTAAAAAGGCGGTGTCCGCCGTCCGTTCTCTGCGGCTTAAGCAGTCCATATCGCCGCTGCCACGCCCGTAGGGTAACGGGATTGATGTCACAAAGGAGTGCCACTTCACCGATTGTGTAAAGCGCCATATTCGCCCCCTGGCTTACGCGTCCCCAGCTTAACTGTAGACCCAGTTTGCCGAACCAGGAAAAATTGACTCTTTTTTGCGCAAAAAATGCGCGACAGGGGTTATCTCCGGCAAAAGGTGTGATACCGGACACGATTTAAACCTTTTTTGGCCGGCTTCAAAGAAAGTTAATCGGCATCAGTGTATGTTACGCGTTTTTAGCGTGTCGCGGTTTGTGAGTATGTACGAGTTTAACCTGGTGTTGTTACTGCTTCAGCAGATGTGTGTCTTTCTTGTCATCGCCTGGCTGATGAGTAAAACGCGCCTGTTTATTCCGCTGATGCAGGTGACCGTTCGCCTGCCGCACAAGCTGCTCTGCTACGTCACCTTCTCTATTTTCTGCATTATGGGCACCTACTTTGGTCTCCATATTGAAGACTCGATTGCCAATACCCGCGCCATCGGCGCGGTGATGGGCGGCCTGCTCGGCGGCCCGGTCGTCGGCGGGCTGGTCGGCCTCACCGGCGGTCTGCACCGCTACTCGATGGGCGGAATGACGGCGCTGAGCTGTATGATCTCGACTATCGTCGAAGGGCTGCTCGGCGGCCTGGTTCACAGCTATATGATCAGGCGCGGCCGCCCGGATAAGGTCTTCAGTCCGCTTACCGCCGGGGCAATCACCTTTGTGGCGGAGATGGCGCAGATGGCGATCATCCTGCTGATTGCCCGGCCATTTGACGATGCGCTGCACCTGGTAAGCAGTATCGCCGCGCCGATGATGGTGACCAATACCGTCGGCGCGGCGCTGTTTATGCGTATTCTGCTCGACAAGCGCGCCATGTTTGAGAAGTACACCTCCGCCTTTTCCGCCACCGCGCTGAAGGTTGCCGCGTCGACGGAGGGGATCCTGCGCCAGGGGTTTAACGAAGAGAACAGCATGAAGGTGGCGCAGGTGCTGTATAAGGAGCTGGATATTGGCGCGGTGGCGATAACCGATCGTGAACGGCTGCTGGCGTTTACCGGCACCGGAGACGATCACCACTTGCCGGGGAAGCCCATCTCCTCGGCCTATACGCTGCGCGCCATTGAAACCGGAGAAGTGGTCTACGCCGACGGCAATGAAGTGCCGTACCGCTGCTCGCTGCATCCGCAGTGCAAACTTGGCTCAACGCTGGTTATCCCTCTGCGCGGTGAAAATCAGCGGGTGATGGGAACCATTAAACTCTACGAAGCCAGGAACCGCCTGTTCAGCTCCATCAACCGCACGCTGGGGGAGGGGATCGCACAGCTGCTGTCGGCGCAAATCCTGGCCGGGCAATATGAACGGCAAAAAGCGCTGTTAACCCAGTCGGAGATCAAGCTGCTGCATGCCCAGGTGAACCCGCATTTTCTGTTTAATGCCCTGAATACGCTCAAGGCGGTGATCCGCCGTGACAGCGATCAGGCCGCCCAGCTGGTGCAGTTTTTGTCGACGTTTTTCCGCAAGAACCTCAAGCGACCGTCGGAGATTGTCACCCTCGCCGATGAGATTGAGCACGTGAACGCCTACCTGCAAATTGAGAAAGCGCGTTTTCAGTCGCGTCTGCAGGTGTCGCTGTCGGTGCCCGACGAGCTGGCTTATCAACATCTTCCGGCTTTCACCCTGCAGCCGATTGTGGAGAATGCCATTAAGCACGGCACCTCTCAGCTGCTGGGGATCGGCGAGATCACCATCTCCGCCAGCCGCTTCAACCACCATCTTGTGCTCGACATCGAGGATAACGCCGGGCTGTACGCCCATGGCGCCTCTGGTGGTCTGGGCATGGGGCTGGTGGACAAACGCCTGCGCGCCCATTTTGGCGATGACTGTGGCATCAGCGTCGCCTGCGAGCCGGACCGCTTTACCCGCATTACTTTACGACTGCCGCTGGAGGAAAACGCATGCTGAGAGTGCTGATTGTCGATGATGAGCCGTTGGCACGGGAGAACCTGCGCGTTCTGCTTCAGGAGCAGGGTGATATCGAGATCCTCGGTGAATGCGCCAATGCTATTGAAGCGATCGGCGCGGTGCACAAGCTGCGCCCGGATGTGCTGTTCCTCGATATTCAGATGCCGCGTATCAGCGGCCTGGAGATGGTCGGCATGCTCGACCCGGAACATCGGCCCTATATCGTGTTTCTTACCGCGTTTGACGAGTACGCGGTAAAAGCGTTTGAAGAGCATGCCTTTGATTATCTGCTCAAACCCATTGAGGAGAAGCGTCTGGAAAAGACCCTGATCCGTTTACGCCAGGAGCGCACGGTGCAGGATGTGACGCTGCTGCCGGAGCACCAGCAGCCGCTGAAGTTTATTCCCTGCAGCGGCCACAGCCGGATCTATCTGCTGCAGATGGACGACGTAGCGTTTGTCAGTAGCCGCCTGAGCGGGGTGTTTGTTACCAGCGCGCAAGGCAATGAAGGGTTTACCGAGCTGACGCTGCGCACGCTTGAGAGCCGTACGCCGCTGGTGCGTTGCCACCGCCAGTACCTGGTGAACATGGCGCACCTGAAAGAGATCCGCCTGGAAGATAACGGTCAGGCGGAGCTGGTGCTGCGTGCCGGACAAACGGTGCCGGTGAGTCGACGCTATCTGAAGAGTTTGAAAGAGGCGATTGGGCTGTAAAGCTGCTACACTGCGCGCCATTGCATCATCGACGACGAAAGGCACTCATGCTCAGTAATGATATTCTCCGTAGCCTGCGCTACACCCTGAAGGTAAACAATAACGACATGGTGCGCATTCTTGCGCTTTCCGATATGGAATCCACCTCCGCGGGTTTCGACAGCTGGATGACCAAAGAAGATGAAGAGGGGTTTGTTCGCTGCCCGGATATCATTTTGTCTGGTTTTCTTAACGGACTTATCTACGACAAACGTGGAAAAGATGACTCCGCGCCGGAGCTGGCGCTTGAGCGCCGGGTAAATAACAACACGGTGCTGAAAAAGCTGCGTATCGCCTTTTCGCTGAAAACCGACGATATTCTGGCGATCATGACCGAACAGAAATATCGCGTCTCCATGCCGGAGATCACCGCCATGATGCGCGCGCCGGAGCACAAAAACTACCGCGAATGCGGCGATCAGTTCCTGCGTAATTTCCTGCGCGGTCTGACCCAGCGGGTACACGGCGCGAAGCCATAAAAAAAGCCGGAGCATGCTCCGGCTTTTGGCTTTATTTAACCTGCTGACCCGCTTTCGCCCCTTCGTCCGGGCTTAACAGGAAGATATCTTTTCCGCCCGGGCCTGCGGCCATCACCATCCCTTCCGAGATGCCAAAGCGCATTTTACGCGGCGCCAGGTTGGCGACCATCACCGTCTGACGACCGATCAGCAGCTGCGGATCGGGGTAGGCAGAGCGGATACCGGAGAAGACGTTGCGTTTCTCGCCGCCGAGATCCAGCGTCAGACGCAGCAGCTTGTCAGAACCTTCCACAAATTCGGCGTTTTCGATCAGCGCCACGCGCAGGTCAACTTTCGCGAAATCATCGAAGGTGATGGTTTCCTGAATCGGATCGTCAGCCAGTGGGCCGGTAACCGGTGCCGCCGCAGCCTTCACCTCTTCTTTAGAGGCTTCCACCAGCGCGTCAACCTGCTTCATCTCGATGCGGTTGTACAGCGCTTTGAAGGTGTTGACCTTGTGGTTAAGCAGCGGTTGTTGAATGGCGTCCCAGCTCAGCTCGGTGTTGAGGAACGCTTCAGCGCGCGCAGCCAGCTGCGGCAGAACTGGCTTCAGCCAGGTCATCAGCACGCGGAACATGTTCAGCCCCATGGTACAGATGGCCTGCAGGTCGGCGTCGCGGCCTTCCTGTTTCGCCACCACCCACGGCGCTTGTTCGTCAACGTAGCGGTTTGCCACGTCGGCCAGCGCCATAATTTCACGGATTGCTTTGCCAAATTCACGGCTTTCCCATGCCTCGCCGATCGCGGCAGCGGCATCGGTGAAGGATTGATAAAGCTGCGGATCGGCCAGCCCATCGGACAGAACGCCGTCAAAACGTTTGGCGATAAAGCCGGCGTTACGTGACGCCAGGTTGACCACCTTGTTAACGATATCGGCGTTTACACGCTGGACGAAATCTTCCAGGTTCAGGTCGATGTCATCGATGCGTGAGGAGAGCTTCGCGGTGTAGTAGTAGCGCAGGCTGTCGGCATCGAAGTGGTTCAGCCAGGTGCTGGCTTTAATGAACGTACCGCGAGATTTTGACATCTTCGCGCCATTGACCGTCACATAGCCGTGGACAAACAGGTTGGTCGGCTTGCGGAAGTTGCTGCCTTCCAGCATGGCCGGCCAGAACAGGCTGTGGAAATAGACGATATCTTTGCCGATGAAGTGATACAGCTCGGCGTCGGACTCTTTTTTCCAGTATTCGTCAAAGCTGGTGGTATCCCCGCGCTTGTCACACAGGTTTTTGAACGAACCCATGTAGCCGATTGGCGCATCCAGCCAGACATAGAAATATTTACCCGGCGCGTCGGGAATTTCGAAACCGAAGTATGGCGCATCGCGGGAGATATCCCACTGCTGCAGGCCTGATTCAAACCACTCCTGCATTTTATTCGCCACCTGTTCCTGCAGCGCGCCGCTGCGGGTCCACGCCTGCAGCATGGCACTGAAGGAGGGCAGGTCGAAGAAGAAGTGTTCGGAATCGCGCATCACCGGCGTGGCGCCGGAAACCACGGATTTGGGTTCGATAAGTTCCGTTGGGCTGTAGGTTGCGCCGCACACTTCGCAGTTATCGCCGTACTGATCCGGCGATTTGCATTTCGGGCAGGTGCCTTTCACGAAACGGTCCGGCAGGAACATGCCTTTTTCCGGATCGTAGAGCTGAGAGATGGTGCGGTTTTTAATAAAACCGTTCTCTTTCAGGCGGGTATAGATGAGTTCCGACAGCTCACGGTTCTCCTCGCTGTGCGTGGAGTGATAGTTGTCGTAGCTGATGTCAAAGCCAGCAAAATCGGTCTGATGCTCCTGACTCATGTCGGCAATCATCTGCTCCGGGGAGATCCCCAGCTGTTGTGCTTTCAGCATAATCGGCGTGCCGTGGGCATCGTCCGCGCAGATGAAATTAACCTGGTGGCCGCGCATTCGCTGGTAACGGACCCAGACATCAGCCTGGATATGCTCCAGCATGTGGCCGAGGTGGATGGAGCCGTTAGCGTACGGCAGCGCGCACGTTACCAGAATTTTCTTCGCGACTTGAGTCATAGTGGGTCATTACTTCTTGTGTAGTGAAAAGGGCTTTGATAGTACCAAAATGGTCATAAGCGCGCCAAGAATTAAGGGCATCAAACCATAAATGATTAATCATTACCGCTGGAGTACACTACCTCGCTACAATTGTATTTTTCAGAACAACAAAAAGGAGTCGGGATGAACGCACAATCCCAGGCCAAATCACCAGAGACCCTGCGCGCGATGGTCGCCGGGACGCTGGCAAATTTCCAGCACCCCACCCTGAAGCATAATCTGACGACGCTGAAAGCGT
>JAFACP010000042.1 GCA_023425455.1 Pseudomonadota bacterium
TCGCTTTCAGCCCTTCCGGTCCGGAAAGATAGTGCTGCACAACCTCAAGCTTAAAGCTGAGAGAATACTTGCTCATAAAAAACTGCACCTTACTTTGTTGGGCGTCCAACTTTTTGGGTGCAGTTCAGAAAGGGGGCTTTTTTTAACTCAATGTGGGCGGGAGCCAGCAGCTGGCGATCAGACCACTCTCAGCACCATTCTCCAGCGTGAGGCGGCCGTGATGGAGCTGGATAATACGTTGTACGATGCTTAGCCCTAAACCACTGCCTCCGTAGCGCTGATCTATACGACGAAACGGTTCGGTGATTGACTGGCGGTGCGCATCATCAATTCCCGGGCCTTGATCGATGACGCTAACCCGTGTCCCTCCATTTTCCTCCGCGATCCGTATCTCAACAGGCGTCCCTGGTGGACTATAGCGCGCCGCATTCTCAAGCAGATTGCGCAGCATCAGGCGCAGCAGGACCGCGTCGCCCTGTACGGTTAGCGGGCTTTTCTCAGGCCACCTCATTGGGTGATCTTTGGCTTCATGTTCGAGGCTCAGTGGCGCAAGGATGTGTTCTGTCCAGCTAATTGTCTCATAGTGCCCGCTGGCCATGGCTTGTCCGGCGCGGGCCAGCATCAGCAACTGCTCAACGGTATGCATCAGCTGATCGATACGGCTGATCAAGGCCGTAGCCTGCGGCGTGCCTGACTGAGCCATAAGCTCCAGATGCAGCCGTATCCCAGCAAGAGGTGTTCGCAGTTCGTGGGCCGCATCGGCGGTGAAAAGACGTTCCTGCTGAATGGTGTGATCAAGGCGTGCAAGCAGCTGGTTTAGCGAGGTGGTAACGGCGCCAATCTCTTCCATATCAGAATACATGGGAAGAGGGGTAAGATTATCCGCCGAGCGGTTAGCCAGACTTACGCGCAGTTTGTTGAGCGGACGGGTTATCCAGGTTACGGCCCAGAATGAGAATAAAAGGGTAAAACCGACCATCACCAGAGAGGGGACAAGCAAAGAGGCAATCGCTTCGCGGATCTCTTTCTCAACGTGGTTATTACGGGCTTTCGCCGACAGCGTTTCACTCACCAGAAAGCCTATCTGCTCGCGGCTCTCGTGCCACAGCCAGATGACGCTTATCAACTGGAAAAAGAGCAGGATCACCGCCAGCAGAACCATCAGACGCCGACGCATGCTGTTCATTTCTGGCTCTCCAGGCGATAACCCACGCCGCGCACGGTTTTAATCCTGTCTTTGCCCAGCTTGCGTCGCAGGTTGTGAATGTGTACTTCCAGGGTATTCGAGCCGGGATCGTCCTGCCAGGAGTAGATGTCCTGCTGGAGTGTTTCGCGGTGTACGGTTTGCCCGCTGCGCATAATCAGGCGGGTTAACAGGGCAAACTCTTTCGGCGTAACCTCGACCGGCTGCGCTTTACGCAGAACCTGCTGCGTCTGAAGATTCAGAGTAATATCGCCGTCGGTCAACAGATTATCGCTGTGCCCCTGATAACGGCGAATGAGCGCCCTGACACGCGCCTGTAGCTCTGCCAGCGCAAAGGGTTTTACAAGGTAGTCATCGGCCCCCGAGTCCAGGCCGTTAATCCGGTCCTCAATGGCATCGCGCGCCGTGAGGATCAGAACCGGATTGTCGACACCGCGGCGGCGCCACTGGCTCAGCTGCGTCGCGCCGTCTTTATCCGGAAGCCCAAGATCGAGGATGACCAGACTGTATTCACCGCTTTGGATCAGGGAATCCGCTTCAGCAGCCGTGGCGGCACAATCCAGCGCGTACCCTTCGTTTGCCAGCGCCAGCGCCAGGCCTTCCTGCAATAACAGATCGTCTTCAACTATCAGTAGTTTCATCGCTAGTTATTCTGGTAGATGTCCTTATAAAGCCTGCTTTCGAAACGCACCAGTGGAATACGGCGATTACGCTGGTCGGCCGGTTCGACGGCATAGCCGGAAAGATACTGCACAAATGCCATGCGCTGTCCGCTGGCAGTGGTGATAAAGCCCGCAAGGTTGTAGACCCCCTGCAGTGAACCCGTTTTGGCTGACACTTTGCCGTCAACGCCCGCAGCGTGAAGCCCGGCGCGGTACTGAAGCGAACCATCATGTCCGGCAAGTGGCAACATCGAAATAAAGTTTAGCTCAGAGTCGTGTTGTGCAATGTACTGAAGGACGTGCATCATCGTTGCCGGAGAAATCAAATTGTGGCGCGATAAGCCAGAACCATCTACGGCAATCGTGTTACCAAGATCGATCCCGGCCTGTTGACGCAGGATCTGGCGGACGGCATCGGATCCCGCGCGCCAGGTCCCCGGAACGCCGAATCGCGCATGGCCAATCATGCGAAACACAGTGTCCGCGATCATGTTGTCCGATTTTTTCAGCATAATCCTGAGCAGATCGTGCAGTGGCGCAGACTGCTTGCTGGCGATCACCGTCCCTGGCTGGTTGACTTGCGTCTGACGCAGCAGCGTGCCCGAGTATGTAATGCCCGCCTGCTTCAGCTCATCCTTAAGAATAGCGCCGGCGTAGCTGGCGCCATCCTGAATGGCAAAAGCCAGCGGCAGAGGGTCTGCGCGCTGGGTCAGACAGCCTGTTAGCGTATAACGATTGAGATCGCCGGGGACCACATCCAGCTCGCAATACTGTGCATCCGGTGAGCCTTTGGCCAGCGTACGTACCTGGCTAAACATGGTGACAGGATAATATGAGGCCACGCGGATAAACGCTAAGTCATCCGGTTTTGGCGCGCTATACAGCGAGACGGAGAAACAGTTACGGTCGACAATGGCTGCGGCGGGCGGCGCGCTGAAGCACTGGGTCATGTCATTCCACGGCCAGCCGGGCGCTTTATCATGGCTGGCAAAAACAGAGGTGTCGATCAACACGTTGCCATCGATTTTTTGAACGCCCGATTTTTTCAGCGCCGCAACCATGTTGCGTATGTCCTGGCGCTTAAAGGTGGGATCGCCGCCAAAGCGCGCGATAAGATCGCCTTTAAGTACGCCGCCGTCGACATTACCTTTGGTTTCAAGGGTGGTGGTAAACCGGAAGTCGGGGCCGAGCTGGAGCAGCGCGGCCAGCCCGGTGATCACTTTTTGGGTACTGGCAGGAAGCGCCATTTGCTGGCTGTGATAATCAATGTCCGGCGTCTGCGCGCCAACCTTTTGCACCATCAGCGCAAGATTCGCACCCGCGGGCAGCTGGTTAATGTACTCTTCAACGTTCGCGGCCTGCGCGGTGAACGTTATACTGGCAGTCAATCCGATGATAAATCTGGAAAATCGCATAATCTCGCGCTAACAACCCGGAAACAAACCGCCATACTACGGCGCAAACCCCTGCAAAGTAAACGATGACCCATAGTGAACTTCGCGTTAAAATACGTATCAAATTGAAAATTGCCGCTGACCTGGGACATTGTTCCCGGGTCGGTTTTCTTTTTGCTTCTGGCTATGTGCGATGTACATGGTGGCAGGGGCCGGAGCAGATTACGCTGCTCCCTACAGGAATGTTTAAGAGGTATAACAGATGCAAGCTATTCCGATGACCTTACGTGGTGCCGAAAAATTGCGCGAAGAGCTGGATTTCCTGAAATCTGTTCGTCGCCCTGAAATTATCGCCGCTATCGCGGATGCGCGTGAGCATGGCGACCTGAAAGAGAATGCTGAGTATCACGCCGCCCGTGAACAGCAGGGGTTTTGCGAAGGGCGAATCAAGGATATCGAAGCGAAACTGTCAAATGCGCAGGTTATCGACATCACCAAAATGCCGAATAATGGTCGTGTGATCTTTGGCTCCACCGTCAGTGTGCTGAACCTGGATAACGACGAAGAGCAGACCTATCGCATCGTCGGTGACGATGAGGCTGATTTTAAGCAGAACCTGATTTCGGTGAATTCACCGATCGCGCGTGGCCTGATTGGCAAGGAGCAGGACGACGTTGTCACCATCCGCACGCCAGGTGGTGAAGTGGAATACGAAATTATTAAGGTCGAGTACCTGTAATTCGCATCTGCGCTAAGATGTTGATACATTGTAAAGAAAGGAAAAAGGCCGCATAGCGGCCTTTTATCAACTCAAGGAGCGTGGCATTTTGCTCACCTGCTGACAGAAATCCCTCGTTTTACACAGAAAAAGTGTTCGATTCAGGATATTCTTAGCGTGGCAGCGAGATTTTACGCTCTTTAGATGGGCGATAGAGCACCAGCGTTTTACCGATGACCTGTACATTACAGGCGCCGGTTTCGCGCACGATGGCTTCCACGATCAGGTTTTTAGTGTCTCTGTCTTCAGAGGCGATTTTCACCTTGATCAGCTCGTGGTGTTCCAGCGCTTGTTCAATCTCGGCAAGCACCCCTTCGGTCAAACCATTGTTGCCAAGCATGACTACAGGCTTGAGCGGATGTGCCAGACCTTTAAGGTGCTGTTTTTGTTTAGTACTCAGATTCATCGTATATTTTTGCTTACGTTGGGATTGAAAACGGTTCATTCTACCGCCATCTCCCTTATATCGCCAAATAGCTGCGTAGAAATTTACGTCACAGGCAGGCAACGATGAACCACGACGGAAATGTTAAATGACAGGTAAAAAGCGTTCTGCCAGCTCCAGTCGCTGGCTTCAGGAACACTTTAGCGATAAATATGTTCAGCAGGCACAGAAAAAGGGGTTGCGTTCCCGTGCCTGGTTTAAACTTGATGAAATACAGCAAAGTGACAAACTTTTTAAGCCGGGAATGACGATAGTTGATCTCGGCGCGGCACCTGGAGGATGGTCGCAGTATGCGGTAACGCAGATCGGCGGTTCGGGCCGAATCATCGCGTGTGATCTTCTACCGATGGATCCCATCGTTGGCGTCGACTTCCTTCAGGGCGATTTTCGTGATGAATTAGTGCTGAACGCGTTACTTGATCGTGTAGGTGACAGTAAGGTCCAGGTTGTCATGTCAGATATGGCACCAAATATGTGTGGAACACCGGCGGTGGATATCCCCCGCGCCATGTATCTGGTGGAGCTAGCGTTAGAAATGTGTCGTGATGTACTAGCGCCTGGTGGTAGTTTTGTTGTGAAGGTGTTTCAGGGCGAAGGTTTCGAGGAGTATCTTAAGGAAATTCGCTCCCTGTTTACGAAGGTTAAAGTTCGTAAGCCGGACTCTTCCCGGGCACGTTCTCGAGAAGTGTATATTGTAGCGACCGGGCGAAAATGATAGCCGGTGGATTTCAGGCGAAAGTTTGAAAGACACTGGATATCGAGTATCCTGACGCTGTTTTTAACACAGTTGTAATATGAGGTTAATCCCTTGAGTGACATGGCGAAAAACCTAATACTCTGGCTGGTCATTGCCGTTGTGCTGATGTCAGTGTTCCAGAGCTTTGGGCCCAGCGAGTCGAATGGCCGCAAGGTGGATTATTCTACCTTCCTGCAAGAGGTCAATCAGGACCAGGTTCGCGAAGCGCGTATCAACGGACGTGAGATCAACGTTACCAAGAAAGATAGTAACCGTTACACGACTTACATCCCGGTGAACGATCCTAAGCTGCTTGATAACCTTCTGACTAAAAACGTCAAGGTGGTAGGTGAGCCGCCAGAAGAGCCAAGCCTGCTGGCTTCTATCTTCATCTCCTGGTTCCCGATGCTGCTGCTTATCGGCGTCTGGATCTTCTTTATGCGTCAGATGCAGGGCGGCGGTGGCAAAGGTGCCATGTCGTTCGGCAAGAGCAAGGCGCGTATGCTGACGGAAGATCAGATCAAAACCACCTTTGCTGATGTCGCGGGTTGTGACGAGGCGAAAGAAGAGGTGGGTGAACTGGTTGAATACCTGCGTGAGCCAAGCCGTTTCCAGAAACTGGGCGGTAAGATCCCGAAAGGCGTCCTGATGGTCGGCCCTCCGGGTACCGGTAAAACCCTGCTGGCGAAAGCCATCGCGGGTGAAGCAAAGGTGCCATTCTTCACTATTTCGGGTTCTGACTTCGTTGAAATGTTCGTTGGTGTTGGTGCATCTCGCGTGCGTGACATGTTCGAACAGGCCAAGAAGGCAGCACCGTGCATTATCTTCATCGATGAGATCGATGCCGTGGGCCGCCAGCGTGGCGCAGGCCTTGGCGGCGGTCACGATGAACGTGAACAGACGCTGAACCAGATGCTGGTTGAGATGGACGGCTTTGAGGGTAACGAAGGTATTATCGTTATCGCGGCAACCAACCGTCCGGACGTTCTGGACCCTGCGCTGCTGCGTCCTGGCCGTTTCGACCGACAGGTTGTGGTCGGGCTGCCGGATGTGCGTGGTCGTGAGCAGATTCTGAAAGTTCATATGCGTCGTGTTCCTCTGGCGCCAGATATCGATGCGGCAATCATTGCGCGTGGTACGCCGGGCTTCTCCGGTGCCGATCTGGCGAACCTGGTCAACGAAGCCGCTCTGTTTGCCGCCCGTGGCAACAAGCGGGTGGTGTCCATGGTGGAATTCGAAAAAGCGAAAGACAAAATCATGATGGGTGCGGAACGCCGCTCTATGGTGATGACGGAAGCGCAGAAAGAGTCCACGGCATACCACGAAGCAGGCCATGCGATTATTGGTCGTCTGGTGCCGGAACACGATCCGGTGCATAAAGTGACGATTATTCCGCGCGGTCGTGCGCTGGGCGTAACCTTCTTCCTGCCGGAAGGCGATGCCATCAGCGCCAGTCGCCAGAAGCTGGAAAGCCAGATCTCAACCCTGTATGGCGGTCGTCTGGCGGAAGAGATTATCTACGGTGCTGAACATGTTTCTACCGGTGCGTCCAACGATATTAAAGTTGCGACAAACCTGGCTCGCAACATGGTGACCCAGTGGGGCTTCTCCGACAAGCTTGGTCCTTTGCTGTATGCAGAGGAAGATGGCGAGGTGTTCCTCGGCCGTTCTGTGGCGAAAGCAAAACATATGTCTGATGAGACGGCACGTATCATCGACCAGGAAGTGAAAGCGCTGATTGAACGTAACTACGGTCGCGCACGTCAGATCCTGAACGACAATATGGACATCCTGCATTCGATGAAAGACGCGCTCATGAAGTATGAGACCATCGATGCTCCACAGATTGACGACCTGATGGCACGCCGCGAAGTGCGCCCACCAGCAGGCTGGGAAGATCCTGGTGCGTCCAACAACAATTCTGACAACAATGGCACGCCTCGTGCGCCGCGTCCGGTCGATGAACCGCGTACGCCAAACCCGGGCAATACCATGTCAGAGCAGTTGGGCGATAAGTAAGTCACTGCTTTTGATGATGTTTTCTGTACTTCAAACCCTGGAGCTTGCTCCGGGGTTTTTCTTTTCTGTTCATCTATATTGAAATCAGGGATTTCACCATGAAACTATTCGCTCAGGACTCGCATCTCGATCTCTCACATCCGCATGTGATGGGGATCCTGAATGTTACCCCTGACTCTTTCTCTGACGGCGGCACGCATAACACGCTTATTGACGCTGTGAAGCACGCGAATTTGATGATCAATGCCGGTGCTACCATCATCGATGTCGGCGGAGAGTCGACACGTCCCGGTGCGGCGGAAGTCTCTGTCGACGAGGAACTGGCACGGGTTGTCCCGGTGGTTGAAGCGATTGCCCGGCGTTTCGAAGTATGGATCTCTGTCGATACCTCGAAACCTGAGGTGATACGCGAAGTGGCGAGAGTAGGTGCTCACATCATTAATGATATCCGCTCACTTATGGAACCCGGCGCGCTGGACGCGGCGGCGGAAACGGGGCTGCCGGTCTGCCTGATGCATATGCAAGGACAACCGAAGACCATGCAGGAAGCCCCGAAGTACGATGATGTGTTTGCTGACGTCAATCGTTTCTTTAATGAGCACATTGCGCGCTGCGAACGTGCGGGTATCGCAAAAGAGAAATTGCTGCTCGACCCGGGGTTCGGTTTCGGTAAAAATCTGTCACATAACTATGCGCTGCTTGCTCGCTTATCTGAATTCCACCATTTCGGTTTACCGCTGCTGGTTGGCATGTCGAGAAAATCGATGGTAGGGCAATTGCTGAATGTCGGGCCGGGCGAGCGTCTGAGCGGTAGTCTGGCCTGCGCGGTCATTGCGGCGATGCAAGGTGCGCACATTATTCGTGTCCATGACGTAAAAGAAACAGTTGAAGCCATGCGTGTGGTTGAAGCCACACTGGCAGCGAAGGAAAACAAACGCTATGAGTAATCGTAAATATTTTGGTACCGATGGTATCCGTGGCCGCGTCGGCGATGCGCCCATCACCCCTGACTTCGTGCTGAAGCTTGGCTGGGCGGCGGGTAAGGTGCTGGCACGTCATGGCTCCCGAAAGATTATTATCGGTAAGGATACCCGTATTTCAGGCTATATGCTGGAGTCCGCGCTGGAAGCGGGTCTGGCTGCGGCTGGGCTGTCTGCTTCGTTCACCGGTCCAATGCCAACGCCTGCCGTTGCCTACCTGACGCGCGCGTTTAGGGCTGAAGCCGGCATTGTTATCTCCGCGTCCCACAACCCGTTTTATGACAATGGGATCAAGTTCTTCTCCATTGATGGCACCAAACTGCCGGATGAGGTTGAAGAAGCAATCGAAGCTGAAATGGAAAAAGAGATCACCTGCGTCGATTCTGCTGAGCTGGGTAAAGCCAGCCGGATTGTCGATGCCGCTGGCCGTTATATCGAATTTTGCAAAGGCACATTCCCGAATGAACTGAGCCTGAGCCACCTCAAAATCGTCGTGGATTGTGCAAACGGCGCGACATATCACATTGCCCCTAACGTATTTCGCGAGCTGGGTGCGAAAGTGATCACCATCGGCTGCGAGCCTGATGGACTGAACATCAACGAGGAGGTGGGTGCCACGGATGTGCGTGCCCTGCAGGCGCGTGTCCTGGCAGAAAAAGCCGACCTGGGTATTGCTCTGGATGGCGATGGCGACCGTGTGATCATGGTCGATCACGAAGGGAACAAGGTTGATGGTGACCAGATCCTGTATATCATCGCCCGTGAAGGACTGCGCCAGGGTCAGCTGCGCGGCGGCGCTGTGGGGACGCTGATGAGCAACATGGGGCTGGAGCTGGCGCTGAAGCAGCTGGGGATCCCGTTTGTGCGCGCCAAAGTTGGCGACCGCTATGTCCTCGAAAAATTACAGGAAAAGGGCTGGCGTATCGGCGCAGAAAATTCGGGGCACGTGATCCTGCTTGATAAAACAACCACGGGTGACGGCATTGTTGCCGGGCTGCAGGTTGTCGCGGCGATGGTGCGTAATAATATGAGTTTGCATGACTTATGCAGCGGAATGAAAATGTTCCCGCAGATTCTGGTTAACGTTCGCTTTACCGCAGGGCACGGCGATCCGCTGGAAAATGAAACTGTGAAAGCGGTGATGACCGACGTTGAAGCAGCGCTTGGCAACCGCGGACGCGTATTGCTGCGTAAATCCGGCACTGAGCCTCTGATCCGTGTCATGGTAGAAGGTGAAGATGAAGCGCAGGTGACTGAGTTTGCGCACCGTATTGCTGATGCGGTGAAAGCTGCATAATCTTGCATCTTAAGTGTTTAAAAAGGCGGCGCTTGCCGCCTTTGTTTTGACCAGTTAACCGCTTTTTGCTGTTTTTTTCCGCAGTTGATACAATGCGCTGAAAATGCCCTTGCGAAGGTCATTCGCTTTGGTTAGTATTCACACCCGCTTCAGTGGGAAACACGAAATCCTGCTAATTGGTCGAAGCATTGGTATGCGGCAAATCCGCAAGGAACAGGTTGATTATGTACGAAGCTCTTTTAGTTGTTTTCCTTATTGTAGCCATCGCTCTTGTAGCGCTGATCATGCTGCTGCTTGGTAATGGCGCTGATATGGGAGCCTCCTTCGGAGCAGGCGCTTCCGGTACGCTGTTCGGTTCAAGTGGTTCTGCGA
>JAFACP010000045.1 GCA_023425455.1 Pseudomonadota bacterium
GCCATACGCCGTGCCGCCCTGCTGCGACGCTGGCTGGCAATGCATAACGCGGTAATGCCGTCGCGGGCGATGCTCAATCGACTCTGGGATGAGGTGGCACAGGCCCGGGAAGATGCAACCCCCTGCATCTACCTGAACGGCTTTGAGGTGCGCCGGTTTAAAGGCCAGCTCTGGTGGATCAAGGCGACCCCGTCGCTGGCGGACGTTGTACTCGACTGGGCAGCGCCCGGCGAACCGTTGAGATTGCCTGCTGGACGTGGTGTTGTGGCGCTGGTGCAAACCGGTCATGTCCGCCCGCCTCTGGCAAATGAGACGGTCAGCGTGCGTTTTAAGGCCAGCGGACTGCTGCACATTGTCGGGCGTCGCGGTGGGCGTAAGCTGAAGAAGATTTGGCAGGAGTACAACATTCCACCCTGGAAGCGCGATACCACACCGCTGCTGTTTTACGGCGATACGCTTATTGCGGCTGCGGGCGTTTTTGTCACCGAGGAAGGCTGGGCTGAAGAGGGCGTCAGTTTTGAGTGGCAGACGTAACGGGCAGCCGTGCTGCCCGTGAGAGAAAATCAGGATTCGCTTACCACCACGGTGCCGATTTTCGGATGGCTAAAGCTGGCTATTTTGTCCAGACGGAGTTCGCGCGCCGCGCCGCCATCTTCCACCACCAGGTACTCCACATTTTTGCGTGAAACCAGGTCGCTGGCTTTCGCCTTCAACACTTCGCCATCTTTTAGCTCCAGCGTCAGTATTAAATGATGCTGGCAGGCGAGTTCGAGGTTGTCATAGTCATCACAATTGATGGGTTGATAAGTATCATTCATCGACATAATCGCTCACCAGTAAATTCGCCGCAGCATATGCTGCTTTTTCCCTGACCGATTCTGAAAGGGTCTCATCTGAGGCCAATTCATTAAGCACTTTCAATACACAGCCCAACGCATCCGGGATATACCCCAGATCTCCGCTGGCGATTTCCGCATACCGTTTGCGAATTAACTCACAATAATTATTCACATCCCCTCCCGCCAGCGCACTGACTTACTGTGAGATATCATTAAGCCTACGAAGATAAACTCGGTTTAGCAAGGTGACTATACCATACTCATTTAAGCAATATCAGCGCCTTGATAGCGTGTCGGCGAGCGTCTGGTAACAGCCTTTTCACCTGATTTTCGCTACAATGTGCGCCTTATTCGCAAGGAGTTCTTTTATGGCGCTGAAGGCGACAATTTATAAAGCGGTGGTTAATGTAGCCGATCTTGACCGCAACCGGTTCCTCGATACGTCATTGACGCTGGCGCGTCACCCTTCTGAAACCCAGGAGCGGATGATGCTGCGCCTGCTGGCGTGGATAAAATATGCCGATGAACGTCTGCAGTTTACCCGTGGCCTGAGCGCAGAGGACGAGCCGGAAGCCTGGCTGCGTAACGATCATCTGGGTATCGATTTATGGATTGAACTTGGTCTGCCGGATGAGCGGCGGATTAAAAAGGCCTGTACCCAGTCGGCGGAGGTGGTGCTATTTGCCTATAATCAGCGGGCTGCGGAGATCTGGTGGCAGCAGCAGAAAAACAAGTGCGCGCAGTTTGCCAATCTTCGCGTATGGTATCTGGATGATGAGCAGCTTGCGCAGCTGAGCGAGTTTGCCGGCCGCACGATGGTGCTGCAGGCGACGATTCAGGATGGCGCCATTTGGCTGTCGGACTCTCAGAATAATCTGGAAATTCATTTGACGGCGTGGCAACCCGCCTCATGATTGTTGTGTCGCGGCATGTAAGCATTCCTGATAGTGAGCTGGAGTTCACCGCTATCCGTGCGCAGGGCGCGGGTGGGCAGCACGTGAATAAAGCGTCAACCGCCATTCATTTGCGCTTTGACATTCGGGCCTCCAGCCTGCCAGAGTATGACAAAGAACGTCTGCTTGCCGCCCGCCATCACCTGATCACCAGCGATGGGGTGATTGTGATCAAAGCGCAGGAGTACCGCAGCCAGGAATTAAACCGGGAGGCGGCGGTGGCGAGACTTATCGCCGTCATCAACGAGTTTACCGCCGTGCAAAAAAGCCGCCGCGCAACGCGACCGACCCGGGCCTCGAAAGAACGGCGGTTGTCGTCGAAGGCGCAAAAATCCACAGTGAAAGCACTACGCGGTAAAGTTCGTCACCAGTAGAGTGGCGAAAGGGAACACACTTTTCATAAGGAATTCATTGTGAAAAAAGCACTATTGTCAGCGCTGGCAGTCAGTACGCTGTTTGCACTTTTCGGCTGTAATAACCGTCCGGAAACGCAGGTCTTGCAGCCAGGACAAAATGAAGAATTAAAACCGATGCAGCAAAGCTGGCGGGGCGTACTGCCGTGCGCAGATTGCGGCGGGATTGAAACATCGCTGTTTCTGCAGAAAGACGGTACGTGGGTGATGAATCAGCGCTATCAGGGAGCCAAAGAACCGTCTTCCTTTGCCTCTTACGGCACATCGGCGCGAACGGCTGAGAAACTGGTGCTGACCGACACCCGCGGTGAGAAAACCTGGTTCCGTCCGAAGGGGGAGAGCATGGAGATGCTTGACCGTGACGGCAACCCGATTGAATCCCGGTTTAACTACACCCTGGAGCCGGTGAAAGCGTCATTGCCTGCAACGCCAATGGCGATGCGCGGGATGTACTTCTATATGGCCGACGCGGCGATCTTTACCGACTGCGCCACCGGTAAGAAAGTGAGCGTGGCGAATAACGCGCAGCTTGAGCGTGATTACGCCGTTGCGCGCGGTAATGACAGTAAGCCACTTTTGTTGATGGTTGACGGGCACTTCACGCTGGAACCGAATCCGGACAGCGGCGAACTGGTTAAAACGCTGGTGGCTGATAAAGACGCGACGTTTATTGCCGGCAAAGATTGTGACAGCCAGTAAGTGACGTTTTACGATAAAAAACCCCGCCGCAGTGAACTGCACCCAAAAAGTTGGACGCCCAACAAAGTAAGGTGCAGTTTTTTATGAGCAAGTATTCTCTCAGCTTTAAGCTTGAGGTTGTGCAGCACTATCTTTCCGGACCGGAAGGGCTGAAAGCGA
>JAFACP010000054.1 GCA_023425455.1 Pseudomonadota bacterium
AACAACCTGTCGCTGATGGCCCTGACCATCGCCACCGGATTTGTGGTGGATGATGCCATCGTGGTGCTGGAAAACATCTCCCGTCATCTGGAGGCCGGCGTCAAACCGCTGCAGGCGGCGTTGCAGGGGACGCGCGAGGTCGGCTTTACGGTGCTGTCGATGAGCCTGTCGCTGGTGGCGGTCTTCCTGCCGCTGCTGCTGATGGGCGGCCTGCCGGGACGCTTGCTGCGCGAATTTGCCGTCACCCTGTCGGTCGCTATCGCCATTTCGCTGCTGATCTCCCTGACGCTGACGCCGATGATGTGTGGCTGGATGCTTAAGCGCAGTAAACCCCACAGCCAGCCGCGGCGTAAAGGTTTTGGCCGCTTCCTGATGGCGCTGCAGGCGGGCTACGCTAAATCCCTGAAGTGGGCGCTGGATCATACCCGGATCGTCGGCGTGGTGCTGATCGCAACCATCGGGCTTAACGTCTGGCTGTATATCACCATCCCGAAAACCTTCTTCCCGGAGCAGGATACCGGCGTGCTGATGGGCGGCATTCAGGCGGATCAGAGCATTTCGTTCCAGGCGATGCGCGGCAAGCTACAGGACTTTATGAAAATCATCCGCGACGATCCGGCGGTGGCCAACGTCACCGGTTTTACCGGCGGCTCGCGGGTCAACAGCGGGATGATGTTTATCACCCTTACCTCGCGCAGCGAGCGGCATGAAACCGCCCAGCAGGTGATTGACCGCCTGCGGGTGAAGCTGGCCAAAGAGCCAGGCGCAAATCTGTTTCTGATGGCCGTTCAGGATATCCGCGTCGGCGGACGCCAGGCTAACGCCAGCTACCAGTACACGCTGCTGTCTGACGATCTGGCCGCCCTGCGCGAATGGGAGCCGAAAATCCGTAAAGCGCTGGCCGCGCTGCCGCAGCTGGCCGACGTTAACTCCGACAGCCAAAACAACGGCGCGGAGATGAACCTGACCTACGATCGTGAAACCATGTCGCGGCTCGGTATCGACGTTGAAGCGGCAAACAGCCTGCTGAATAACGCCTTCGGCCAGCGGCAGATCTCGACGATTTATCAGCCGATGAACCAGTATAAAGTCGTGATGGAGGTGGACCCGCGCTACACCCAGGACATCAGCGCGCTGGACAAGATGTTTGTCATCAACAGCGACGGCAAGGCGATCCCGCTCTCCTATTTTGCCAGCTGGCAGCCGGCCAACGCGCCGTTGTCGGTCAACCATCAGGGGCTGTCTGCCGCCTCGACGGTCTCCTTTAACCTGCCCGCCGGTGCTTCGCTGTCTGAAGCCAGCGAGGCCATCACCCGCACCATGACCCAGCTTGGCGTGCCGTCCAGCGTGCGCGGCAGTTTTGCCGGTACGGCGCAGGTCTTTCAGCAGACCATGAACGCGCAGGTGATCCTGATCCTCGCCGCCATTGCGACGGTCTATATCGTGCTGGGGATCCTCTACGAAAGCTACGTTCATCCGCTGACGATCCTCTCCACCCTGCCGTCGGCAGGCGTCGGCGCACTGCTGGCGCTGGAGCTGTTCGGCGCCCCGTTCAGCCTGATTGCGCTGATAGGGATCATGCTGTTAATCGGCATCGTCAAGAAAAACGCCATTATGATGGTCGACTTTGCGCTGGACGCGCAGCGTAACGGCAATCTGGCGCCGGAAGAGGCCATTTTCCAGGCCTGCCTGCTGCGTTTCCGGCCGATCATGATGACCACTCTCGCGGCGCTGTTTGGCGCGCTGCCGCTGGTTATTTCCGGCGGCGACGGGTCAGAGCTGCGTCAGCCGCTGGGGATAACCATTGTCGGCGGGCTGGTGATGAGCCAGCTGCTGACGCTCTACACCACCCCGGTGGTCTACCTGTTCTTCGATCGCCTGCGGGTGCGCTTTTCGCGTAAACGCAGCGCAACGGTAAGCGGATAATGGCAGAGTTTTCCGGACAGGTCCGCGGGCAATTATGGATCGTCGCCTTCGGCTTTTTTATGCAGTCGCTGGATACGACTATCGTCAATACCGCCCTGCCCTCAATGGCGAAAAGTCTGGGCGAAAGCCCGCTGCACATGCATATGGTGATCGTCGCCTATGTGCTGACGGTCGCCGTGATGCTGCCCGCCAGCGGCTGGCTGGCGGATAAGGTCGAGGTGCGCAACATCTTTTTCACCGCCATCGTGCTGTTTACCACCGGCTCGCTGTTTTGCGCCGAGGCCAGCAGCCTCAATGAGCTGATCATGGCGCGCGTGCTGCAGGGCGTCGGGGGCGCCATGATGGTGCCCGTCGGAAGGCTGACTGTGCTGAAGATTGTCCCGCGCGAGCAATATATGGCGGCGATGACCTTTGTCACCCTGCCCGGCCAGGTGGGCCCGCTTCTGGGCCCGGCGCTGGGCGGCGTGCTGGTGGAGTATGCCTCCTGGCACTGGATTTTTTTAATCAACCTGCCCGTGGGCATTGCGGGGGCCATCGCCACGCTGGCGCTGATGCCCAACTACACCATGAAAACGCGACGCTTCGATCTGTTCGGCTTTATCCTGCTCGCCGCCGGCATGGCCACCCTGACGCTGGCGCTCGACGGGCAAAAAGGGCTTGGGATCTCATCCCTGACGCTGGCGCTGCTGGTCGCCATTGGGGTGACGGCGATCCTAAGCTATCTCTGGCATGCCCGGGGCAATCACAACGCGTTGTTCCGCCTGTCGCTGTTTCGCCACGCCACCTATCGTCTCGGCCTGCTGGGCAGCTTCGCCGGGCGTATCGGCAGCGGGATGCTGCCGTTTATGACGCCGGTCTTTTTGCAGATAGGGCTGGGCTTCTCGCCGTTTCACGCCGGGCTGATGATGATCCCGATGGTGCTCGGCAGCATGGGGATGAAACGTATCGTGGTACAGGTGGTAAACCGCTTCGGCTATCGTCAGGTGCTGGTGGCGGCCACGCTCGCGCTGGCGCTGGTCAGCCTGCTGTTTATGGGCATTGCCCTGCTGGGCTGGTACGCGGCGCTGCCGCTGGTGCTTTTTTGCCAGGGGATGATCAACGCGATGCGTTTCTCCTCGATGAATACCCTGACCTTAAAAGATCTGCCGGATCCGCTGGCCAGCAGCGGCAACAGCCTGCTGTCGATGATCATGCAGCTCTCCATGAGCATGGGCGTGACCGTTGCCGGCCTGCTGCTCGGCATGTTCGGTCAACAGCAGCTCAGCGTTGACACGGCGGTGGCGCATCAGGTCTTTTTATACACCTATCTCAGCATGGCGGTGATTATCGCCCTGCCGGCCTTCATCTTCGCCCGCGTGCCGGATGATACCCGTAAGAATGTCGTCATCCGACGCGGCAAAAGGAGTGCTCCATGAAAGTCTGGCGTCCCGGTATCACCGGCAAGCTGTTTGTGGCTATTTTCGCCACCTGTATTGTTCTGCTGATCACCATGCACTGGGCGGTACGCGTCAGCTTCGAGCGCGGGTTTATCGACTACATCAAGCATGGCAATGAGCAGCGCCTGCAGGGTCTCAGCGATGCGCTCGCCGACCAGTACACCCTGCACGGAAACTGGCGCTTCTTACGCAACAACGACCGGTTTGTATTTCAAATTTTGCGCTCGCTGGAGCACGATACCGACGACGATCGTCCCGGCCCCGGTATGCCGCCTCACGGCTGGCGCACCCAGTTCTGGGTGATAGACCAGGATCGGCACGTGCTGGTTGGCCCCCGCGCCCCGGTTCCGCCAGACGGCTCGAAGCGGGCCATCAGGGTCAACGGCTATACCGTCGGCTGGGTGATCGCCTCACCGGTGGAGCGCCTGACGCGCAATACCGATATCAACTTCGACCGCCAGCAGCGCCAGACCAGCTGGCTTATCGTCGCACTCTCCACCCTGCTGGCCGCCCTCGCCACCTTCCCGCTGGCGCGGGGGCTGCTGGCGCCGGTGAAACGTCTGGTGGAGGGCACTCACAAGCTGGCGGCGGGCGATTTTTCCACCCGCGTCGATACCCGTAGCCAGGATGAGCTGGGCAAGCTGGCCCAGGACTTCAACCAGCTTGCCAGCACCCTTGAGAAGAACCAGCAGATGCGGCGCGACTTTATGGCCGATATTTCGCACGAGCTGCGCACGCCGCTGGCGGTACTGCGCGGCGAGCTGGAGGCCATTCAGGATGGATTACGTCAGTTCACGCCGGAGTCGGTGGCCTCTCTGCAGGCCGAAGTGGGCACCCTGACCAAACTGGTGGACGACCTGCATCAACTTTCGATGTCCGATGAGGGGGCGCTGGCCTACCAGAAAGCGCCTGTCGATGTGATCACGGTGCTTGAGGTCGCCACCGGCGCCTTTCGCGAGCGCTTCGCCAGCCGCAATCTGACCATCGATCTCTCACTGCCGGACAGCGCCGTGGTATTTGGCGACCGGGACCGGCTGATGCAGCTTTTCAATAACCTGCTGGAGAACAGCCTGCGCTACACCGACAGCGGCGGCGGACTGCATATTTCGGGCAAGCAGGCGCACGGACGCTTTGCCCTCACCTTCGCGGACTCCGCGCCGGGCGTACAGGATCAGCAGCTGGAAAAACTGTTCGAGCGATTTTACCGTACCGAAGGTTCACGTAACCGCGCCAGCGGCGGCTCCGGGCTGGGGCTTGCGATCTGCGTCAATATCGTCGAGGCGCACAACGGCACGATCCGCGCCGCCCATTCGCCTTTTGGCGGGGTTAGCATTACAGTAGAGTTACCTCTGGAACGGGAATTATCGAGAGAAGCATGACTGAGTTACCGATAGATGAAAACACGCCGCGTATTTTGATCGTGGAGGATGAGCCAAAGCTCGGGCAGTTGTTGATCGACTATTTGCGTGCGGCCAGCTACGCCCCGACGCTGATCAGCCACGGCGACCAGGTGCTGCCCTATGTGCGCCAGACGCCGCCGGACCTGATCCTGCTGGACCTGATGCTGCCGGGCACCGACGGTCTGACCCTGTGCCGGGAGATCCGCCGTTTTTCGGACCTCCCCATCGTGATGGTGACCGCCAAAATCGAAGAGATCGATCGTCTGTTGGGCCTCGAAATCGGTGCCGATGATTACATCTGCAAACCTTACAGCCCGCGGGAGGTGGTCGCCCGGGTGAAAACCATTCTGCGCCGCTGCAAGCCGCAGCGCGAGCTACAGACGCTGGATGCCGAAAGCCCGCTGATCGTCGATGAGAGCCGCTTTCAGGCAAGCTGGCGCAACAAGCTTCTCGATCTCACCCCTGCCGAATTCCGCCTGCTTAAAACGCTCTCTCACGAGCCAGGAAAAGTGTTTTCCCGCGAGCAGCTGCTGAACCATCTGTATGACGATTATCGCGTGGTAACCGACCGCACCATCGACAGCCATATAAAAAACCTGCGCCGCAAGCTGGAGGCGCAGGATGCCGAACAGTCATTTATTCGCGCGGTGTATGGCGTCGGATACCGCTGGGAAGCGGACGCGTGCAGGATAGCCTGACGCAACAGCCTGCCTGAACCCGTCTGCCGACGGGTTTATCATTTCTGGACGCACTCTCAGGATCAACCATACTCTTCTTACCGGTGCGCTGTTCTGCCACCGGCGCGGATCACTTCACTTTCGATCAAGGAGTTTTTATGTCGGGTTGGTACGAATTAAGCAAAAGCAGTGATGGTCAGTTCAGGTTTGTTCTGAAGGCAGGAAACGCAGAGACCATTCTCACCAGCGAGCTGTACACCACCAGAGGCGCCGCCGAGAACGGCATCGCCTCTGTGCGCACCAACAGCCCCTTAGATGAACGCTACGAGAAGAAAACCGCCTCTAACGGCAAGGTCTATTTCAACCTCAAAGCGGGCAACCACCAGGTGATTGGCACCAGCCAGATGTACGCCTCTGAACAGTCCCGTGATAAGGGTATCGCGTCGGTGAAAACCAATGGCCCGACGGAGACGGTGAAAGATCACACCTGAGGCTGTTCAGCACCGCCGGGTTAGCCCTCCGGCGACCCGGCGCTTTACCTCCCCGTTTTGCAGCGCTACAATGCCCGCCCTTAAAGTAGGGGATCTCCCCTCACCGCAGCACCTGGTGCCTGCGGATCTGACCTGTCATCAGAACGAGAACAAACATGTTTAAACCGGAACTCCTTTCCCCGGCGGGAACGCTGCAAAATATGCGTTACGCGTTCGCCTATGGTGCTGACGCCGTTTATGCCGGCCAGCCGCGCTACTCCCTGCGCGTGCGCAACAACGAATTCAACCACGAGAACCTGCAGCTCGGCATCAACGAAGCCCATGCGCTGGGCAAAAAATTCTACGTGGTGGTGAATATCGCCCCGCATAACGCCAAGCTGAAAACGTTTATCCGTGACCTGAAGCCGGTGGTGGATATGGGGCCAGATGCGCTGATTATGTCGGACCCGGGTTTAATCATGCTGGTTCGGGAGCACTTCCCGGAGATGGATATTCACCTGTCGGTACAGGCTAACGCCGTCAACTGGGCGACGGTGAAGTTCTGGAAACAGATGGGGCTGACCCGCGTGATCCTCTCTCGCGAACTCTCCCTCGAAGAGATTGAAGAGATCCGCGCTCAGGTGCCGGATATGGAGATTGAGATCTTCGTTCACGGCGCACTGTGCATGGCTTACTCCGGCCGCTGCCTGCTTTCCGGCTACATCAACAAGCGCGATCCAAACCAGGGCACCTGCACCAACGCCTGCCGCTGGGAATACAACGTGCAGGAAGGCAAAGAGGATGACGTCGGCAATATCGTGCACAAACACGAGCCGATCCCGGTGACCAACGTGGAGCCGACCCTCGGCGTCGGCGCCCCAACCGACAGCGTGTTTATGATTGAAGAGGCCAAACGTCCGGGCGAATACATGACCGCCTTCGAGGACGAGCACGGCACCTACATCATGAACTCGAAAGATCTGCGCGCCATCGCGCACGTCGAACGTCTGACGCAGATGGGTGTGCACTCCCTGAAAATTGAGGGCCGCACCAAGTCCTACTACTATTGCGCGCGCACCGCGCAGGTCTACCGCAAGGCGATTGACGATGCTGCCGCCGGTAAACCGTTTGATACCAGCCTGCTGGAGACGCTGGAAGGCCTGGCGCATCGCGGCTATACCGAAGGCTTCCTGCGCCGTCACACCCACGATGACTACCAGAACTACGAGCATGGCTACTCGGTCTCTGAACGTCAGCAGTTTGTCGGCGACTTTACCGGCGAGCGCAAAGGGGCACTGGCGGCAGTCGCGGTGAAAAACAAATTCACCCGGGGCGACAGCCTGGAGTTGATGACCCCGCAGGGCAATATGAATTTCACGCTTGAGCACCTGGAAAACGGCAAAGGCGAAGCGATCGAGGTTGCGCCAGGCAACGGTCACACCGTCTGGCTGCCGGTGCCGGAACAGGTTGAGCTGGAATTTGCGCTGCTGATGCGCAACTTCGATGGCGAAAGTACCCGTAATCCGCACGGTAAATAGTGAAATAGCGGTATTTTTTCACGCTGGGATAATTCTTAGAAACGGATCACATACCGTTTCGCTCGATAAGGGTATTATCCCCAGCGCTGAAAAACATAACCCATAAATGCTAGCTGTACCAGGAACCACCTCCTTAGCCTGCGTAATCTCCCTTACGCGGGCTTATTTTTTTGCTTTCATGCCATGTTCATTTCAGGCCACCTGTACGCACTGACCATCTCGATTGAAAGCACCCCGCCAGAACCGAAAGCAAATGTCAGCACTGGCGGCGTTGACTATAACCGGCGTAGTGGCGTGATTGCTGGCCCTCTGGCCGGCGTGCATGCCTCAATTTTCGGATTGCCAGTCCCGCGCAATGTCCAGTCCACCCCTTTCGCCCTTTCATCCTGTTCTTACCCGTTTTTTTTCTCCCTGCTATACACTCTTAACAGAGCGACAAAAGGGAGCGGTGCGGATGGCAATCTATCCAGACAGTTTATTAATTCTTAACGGCAAGAGCGCCGGCAATGACCTGTTACGGCAGGCAATTAGCGACCTGCGCGAACGCGGGGCGCGTCTTCATGTGCGGGTCACCTGGGAAAAAGGCGACGCCGCGCGCTATATCGCCGAAGGGTGTAGCCT
>JAFACP010000073.1 GCA_023425455.1 Pseudomonadota bacterium
CTGCCAGGCCTCGATGGCATAGTGCGTCAGCAGGCGGTTCACCTCCCGCGGGAACTGCGCGCGACAGACGGTGGACGATGCAAGGTTTATCGCAAAACGTTGACACGGCAGGCGGCCACGGTGCTCAGCCATAAAGCGCAAGGTACGCTCCAGCACGCGTAAATCAACGCGCGAAGACAAGCCAAACTCCTGGGCGACGGGCAGGAACTGTTCCGGGGAGATAAGCTCGCCGTTCTCATCCGGCATCCTCAGCAGTACTTCATAGTAGTGATCGCCGCGCTGGCCATGAACACGCTGAGCCATCAGGATAAAACTGTCCGTCTCCAGCGCACGCTGCAGGCGGTTCATCATCGCCACTTTATCCTTCAGATTACGCTGCAGATGCGCTGCCCCACGCTGCTGTAAGCTTTGCGGATAGCTGGTGGAGAGCGACAAATCGGCAATCACGCTCAGCTCGCCGAGCACCAGATAGAGGTGGTTCACGGGGGAGCGAACAAAGCAGTAGCCGACGCCAACCTGCGGTTGAAGGGGCATACCGTCCCAGATAAAACGGAACTGCTTGATCCGGGCATCCAGCGCCTCGATACGCGCCTCATGCGACTCGCTGTTCAGACGCACGGCCAGGTCATGCCCGGTAAGGTGATAGACCCGCTCATTCGGCTGGAGCATACCGCTTATCCACTCCGCCAGCTTCTGCTTATAGCGGATGCGCAGCATAACGCCGTAGTTTCGCCCGAGCACTTCCAGCTCCGGCACCCGCAGCAGACACAGCACCGACCACGGCGTGCGGGCAATATCCCGCGTCAGCGCCCGCAGGTTGGGCATATGTACCACCGGATCAAGCAGCGCCAGCCGACGGGAACGCTGCGTAATGGCGCGCTGGCGCGTCGTCAGCATCGCGATATAGATCACCACAAACGAAAACACCAGGTAACTTGATGAGGTGATCGCCAGCTGAATATCATACCCGGGGTGCAGCGGAATATAGCGGTAGAAATAGTGAATAGACACCAGCAGCACCGGCGTCCAGAGCATCAACATCAGCTTATAGCCAAAGCGCATCGCCCCCCAGAGCATTACCGGCAGTAATAACGACAGAGTGTAGTTGGTGCTGAAAATTGAGCTGTTTTCATTCATCGGAATAAGCAGCAGACAGAGCAACCCGGTCAGCACCGCGGCCCAGGCGATAAACTCCACAATGGTCACTTTTTTATCTATCTGCCTGCCTGTCTGTGAAATCAACCCTCTGATATAGAACGGGTTACGGATAATTCGGATCAGCAGATAGCTAAGCGGTACGCCGGTCAGTCCGCTCACCAGCAGCCCCTGATAGTTGATCAGGGTGCGGATAGTCAGCGGGTTCATACCGGCCATATTTGCGCGGCTCGCATGGACGCCGAGATAGACCGCAAACTCGAACAGCACCAAAAACAGCGTCGCCGGGCAAAACACCTGCCAGAAGAGACGCTGTGCCATCAGGCGCACATCGCCATAGGCGGTCATATTGCGTCGGGGAGTAAAAACACGGTATCCGCCCCAGCTAATCACCAGCGGGACGATAAAGTGAAAAACCGTAACCCAGGTTTCAAACAGCCCCATCGAGGGATAACAGCGCAGGCAGAGCGCCACCACGATTCCGGGGATGGCCTCAAGGCCAAAGAAAGACATTAGCGCCAGCAGAAAGGAGAGCGGCAGATAATAGAGGGCAACAATGCCGTCGCCAGCCTGGGTATAGGTATCGACCACACTCAGTAACGGCAGAGCGCAGACAGGGAGAATAAGGGGAAGCGCCCACCAGCGATCTTTATTGCGTTGCAGTATACGTAACATTCTCATTGATGCCCGGTGATACCCCAGCCTCTCTGGAGGGTGAATGAAGACAGGCATCCGACCTGACATAAATGCCGCGCAGCGGCAGGCCGGGCGTACACAGTGGAGGTGGGATTTTAGAGAACAACCGCGCGCATCTGTTGACCTAAATCAAACTAACGCCAGTAAATGATGCCTTTCCATTGTTTTTATCATGATTATCAATTAGGTAAATATATCGATTGTATTTAATAACAGTGTTGAATGTACCCGCTGACGATTTTTTACACATCGCAGAATTGACCCCTCCTTTCCCCTATGCCTTAATGTCCGCATCGCCCAAAAGGGTATAGTCAGGAAACAGACAGTGAGCCAGGCCACGCGTATGCACAAACGACATCGATTTAACACTCGAATGACCCGCATCATACTGCTTATCTGCTTCCTCTTTTTCTTTGGCCGCTTCGTTTATTCCTGTATTGGCGCCTGGTATCACCACCAGGATAAACTCCAGTCGCAGCAGACAAGCCTTTCAGCGGGAACACCGGACCGCTGACAAGCGTGATGATCCCGTAAGATTCGCCTAATCCCCGCCATCCCTGTACTGAGGATTTTATCCTGACGCATGACGTTGTCTCGCGCGCAGTGCGACCCGCGCCGCACCGGGATGTTGCTTATTGCCGCACAGCTGATGGCCACGGCGTTACCCTTTGCCTGCGCGTGGCTAATCAGCACGTCCGGGATCATTGGAACGGGCTGAAGCAGGTAATTACCGGTCTGCGATAGCGATCGTCAGGCAGCGTAATACGCGGTGTCGCCCGGAAATGCCCACGTCCAGCCGCTAAGCTGACTCCCCTCAAAGAACAAAAAAGCCCGCAGTTACGCGGGCTTAGAGGTACTTTACTGCTTTTACGTGCAGGCTGTTGCCAGACGTTAAATCATTCCCACTCGAATATCAATGAGAAGAAAATAAACTTACATAACAGCTAGTTAGAAAGCTGGCTTTTCTCAATACCATAATCGATACCATGCGCAGAATTTTTTTGATTTTTTGCGTCTCGTCGACGTTTTAGTTCGGCTTTGGCCCAAGCAGAAGATTCTGCCATATCACGACGAAGCTTTTGTTTCTCTTCAGCAGTGAGCGGGCGCGATGCAACTCTATCCAACTTATGTCTCCAACTTGTCGCTGTACATTTTAGATAGCGTATCAAAACATGAGTTATCAGCAAGGAACCTTAAGCGCATTTTTAGATTATTTTTCATACACATCTTGAAAACCATTAGTATTGACAAAATAATGTACAGTGAGGAGTAACCTCATTATAAACAAGGATAGAATTATGGGTTTGAAACCAGGACCAAAACCAATAGCCAAGTCGACCGGCAAGCCAGATCAACGTCGACGTGATAACAAAAAAACGCCAGGCAACACTCCAGGCCTAAAGCCGAGTAAATCCTCGACCAAGTAACGCTACCTCAATATCGAGTCAGAGTAAGCGGTACTGACTCTTGTTGCTAAAACCCAAAACACACTTTTGCCCCATTTCTTGCCAGCTGTGCTCAACCTCACAAATCATAGTGAGGTTATTTAACCTACTTTTTCTAATCTGTGTAATGTCTAATGCGTTAGAGCCCCACTACTTGTTCTGGGTAATGACTCCAACTTACTGATAGTGTTTTATGTTCAGATAATGCCCGATGACCTTGTCATGCAGCTCCACCGATTTTGAGAACGACAGTGACTTCCGTCCCAGCCTTGCCAGATGTTGTCTCAG
>JAFACP010000101.1 GCA_023425455.1 Pseudomonadota bacterium
TGAGGTTATGCAGGGCGTTACGCTGATTGATTTGAGCGGCGTAACACGCGTAGATACGGCCGGCATTGCGATGCTGGTGCATCTGGTCGATGAGGGCAAAAAACAGGGGGCGAAGCCGACGCTTTCAGGCGCAAGCGATAATGTTATCACCCTTGCGCAGCTCTATAATTTGCCTGCAGATGTATTACCCCGCTAATTTTATCAGTACGTTACTTCTGAAAGCCCCGACAGTTTCATCGTCGGGGCTTTTTGCTTGTTTAAGATGGCGCAACTTTGCTCTAAGATGTTGGGCTTGTTTTCATTTTCAGATGATATAGAACCCATGGAAAATCATGAAATCCAGACTGTGCTGATGAATGCACTCTCCCTTCAGGAAGCCCACGTTTCTGGCGATGGTAGTCACTTCCAGGTTATTGCTGTGGGTGAGATGTTCGACGGCATGAGCCGTGTGAAAAAACAGCAGGCTGTCTACGCGCCGCTGATGGAATACATTGCGGATAACCGCATTCACGCCCTGTCTATTAAAGCGTTCACCCCACAAGAGTGGGCACGGGATCGCAAACTAAACGGTTTTTGAGTTGAAGGCCTCTGGCCTGCAGCACGGTTGAATTTTTAAGAGAGCATTATCATGGATAAATTTCGTGTACAGGGGCCAACACGTCTCCAGGGCGAAGTCACAATTTCTGGCGCCAAAAACGCCGCGCTGCCAATCCTCTTTGCGGCATTGCTTGCAGAAGAGCCGGTAGAGATCCAGAACGTACCGAAACTGAAAGACATCGATACCACCATGAAGTTGCTCACTCAACTGGGCACGAAAGTGGAACGTAACGGCTCCGTCTGGATCGATGCCAGCAAGGTCAATAACTTCTCTGCGCCGTATGATCTGGTTAAAACCATGCGTGCATCCATCTGGGCTCTGGGGCCGCTGGTGGCGCGTTTCGGTCAGGGGCAGGTCTCTCTGCCGGGTGGTTGCGCAATTGGTGCTCGTCCGGTTGACCTGCACATCTTCGGTCTGGAGAAACTGGGCGCGGAGATCAAGCTTGAAGAAGGCTACGTGAAAGCGTCCGTTAGCGGCCGCCTGAAGGGCGCACACATCGTAATGGATAAAGTGAGCGTTGGCGCCACGGTCACCATCATGTCTGCGGCGACGCTGGCTGAGGGCACCACAATCATTGAAAACGCCGCGCGTGAGCCGGAAATTGTGGATACCGCTAATTTCCTCGTGGCGCTGGGTGCGAAGATCAGTGGTCAGGGCACCGATCGCATTACCATTGAAGGTGTTGCACGCCTCGGTGGCGGTGTTTATCGCGTGCTGCCCGATCGTATTGAAACCGGGACTTTCCTGGTGGCGGCGGCCATTTCTGGCGGCAAGATCGTCTGCCGTAATGCCCAGCCAGACACCCTGGACGCCGTTCTTTCGAAACTGCGTGAAGCGGGTGCGGATATTGAAACGGGTGAAGACTGGGTGAGCCTGGACATGCACGGTAAGCGCCCGAAAGCGGTGAACGTCCGTACTGCACCGCATCCTGCTTTCCCGACCGATATGCAGGCGCAGTTTACTCTGCTGAACCTGGTCGCCGAAGGCACTGGCGTGATCACCGAAACGATCTTCGAAAACCGTTTTATGCACGTACCGGAACTCATTCGTATGGGCGCACATGCAGAAATTGAGAGCAATACGGTGATTTGCCACGGCGTTGAAAAACTGTCGGGTGCACAGGTTATGGCGACCGATCTGCGTGCCTCGGCGAGCCTGGTTCTGGCAGGGTGTATTGCGGAAGGAACGACCGTTGTTGATCGCATTTACCACATCGACCGCGGTTATGAACGTATCGAAGACAAACTGAGCGCGTTGGGTGCCAATATCGAACGTGTGAAGGGCGAGTGATGATGCCGGCAGCCCCCTGCCTGAAAAGACCGGGGGGTTGCTGTTCCTGCTACATTGAGAGCATTACCGGTGAGGCTCTTTTTCCGTTTTTTTCTGGCGCATCATGCGCGTTCTGTCGATAAATTCATGGGTAATGGGATCGTGGTAGCGCGATGGCCAGATTATCCACGGATGCGTGTCCAGTGCTGTCGCAATAATTAATTCGCCTTTCGGCCACGGGCGAGTCAGGGCGTTTGCCAGCGTCGAAGAGCTCAGGCCATTGCGACGAGATTCCGCCGCAAGCGATGTCCCTTTTTTACGGAGCCCCGCGATGATATCCGCGGAATGCCAGTCGATAAATTTCGTATCCATAAAGCTGTCCTTTTGTTCGAATTTACCCTCGCCATTTCTCCTGAAATGACAGCGGTTACTATACCGTCTTCGAACATCGGTTCTATAAAGTTCGCGTTACAGGAAGCAATATTCAGAATATGACATGGGCTTATTCATGCGGCATGTAAGCCGATGATTTAACATGAATATGGAATTTATTGGCATTTACTGGAGCCTCCCCGCGACGTGCGGGGAGAGGGGGCGTCGTCTTAGCGGTCACGCTGTACTGCGATGTGGGCAAGCCCCATCAGTGCCTCACGCCATGGCGTGTCAGGGAGAACCTGCAGCGCAGCGATTGCTTTATCAGCCTCTTCTTCCGCACGCTGACGCGTCCATTCAAGCGAGCCGCAAATCGCCATTGTTTCCAGTACGGGTTCCAGCAGATGGCGTCCATTTCCCTGCTCGATCGCATCACGGATCATTTTCGCCTGCTCCGGAGAGCCGTGACGCATCGCATGAAGCAGCGGCAGGGTGGGTTTCCCTTCGTTCAGGTCATCACCGACGTTTTTGCCGAGCGTTTCACCATCGGCGCTGTAATCGAGCAAATCATCAATCAGCTGAAACGCGGTCCCGAGATAGCGGCCATAATCCTGCAGGCCGCGCTCCTGCGCTTCCGAACAGCCAGCCAGAATGCCTGAGCATTGCGCTGCCGCTTCAAACAGACGCGCTGTCTTGCTGTAGATGACGCGCATGTAGTTTTCTTCGGTGATGTCCGGATCGTTGACGTTCATCAACTGCAGCACTTCACCTTCAGCGATAACGTTAACCGCTTCGGACATCACTTCCAGAATTTTTAGCGACCCCAGGCTGGTCATCATCTGGAAGGCCCGGGTGTAGATAAAATCGCCGACCAGAACGCTGGCTGCGTTGCCAAATGCGGCATTTGCGGTTGCTTTGCCACGTCGCATATCGGACTCATCGACGACATCGTCATGCAGCAAGGTCGCAGTATGAATAAATTCGATCAGTGCCGCGATGGTGACATGGGCGTTGCCTTCATAGCCCACGGCTCTTGCGGCCAGGGTCGCAATCATTGGGCGAATGCGCTTGCCGCCGCCACTGACGATGTAATAACCCAACTGATTGATCAACTGAACGTCAGAGTTGAGTTGCTCCAGGATTGCTGCATTCACACCCGCCATATCCTGCGCGGTTAATTCGTTGATTTTTTCTAAATTCATCGCAAAAGCCGGGCTTTTTATCCTGTCTGTCCCACATTATATGGGTTAACGAAGGGTTTCAGTTTATCAATAGTATTGCTGATTGTACTGAAAAAACGGCCCAGATAAACGTTGCCGTACGTGTTGTGTTTTTTTTCTTCATGTATTGACGGTAGCACTTGTCAAAGGCTCGCGTTTTGCGTAATATTCGCGCCCTATTGTGAATATTTATAGCGCACTCTGATTCATACGAGGATGTGCGCGGAAGCGGAGTTTATATGTACGCGGTTTTCCAAAGTGGTGGTAAACAACACCGAGTAAGCGAAGGTCAGACCGTTCGCCTGGAAAAGCTGGACATCGCAACTGGCGAATCTGTTGAGTTCGCAGAAGTTCTGATGATCGCAAACGGTGAAGAAGTCAAAATCGGCGTTCCTTTCGTTGATGGCGGCGTTATCAAAGCTGAAGTTGTTGCTCATGGTCGTGGCGAGAAAGTTAAAATCGTTAAGTTTCGTCGTCGTAAACACTACCGTAAGCAGCAGGGCCACCGTCAGTGGTTCACTGATGTGAAAATTACTGGCATCAGCGCCTAAGACCTGAGGAGAGATTTAAATGGCACATAAAAAGGCTGGCGGCTCCACTCGTAACGGTCGCGATTCAGAAGCTAAACGTCTTGGCGTTAAGCGTTTCGGTGGCGAATCCGTTCTGGCGGGTAGCATTATCGTTCGTCAACGTGGTACCAAATTCCACGCTGGCAACAACGTAGGTTGCGGTCGTGACCACACTCTGTTTGCTAAAGCAGACGGTAAAGTGAAATTTGAAGTTAAAGGCCCGAACAACCGTAAATACATCAGCATCGTTGCTGAGTAAGGTTTTCTCGGTCCGGTAACGGATTAAAGCCCCGCAACCTGTTGCGGGGCTTTTTACATTGGAAACCCGGTAATTTTTTCTGTAGGGAAAACGGGCATGAAGCAGCAGGCCGGCATTGGTATTCTTTTGGCTCTCACCACCGCAATGTGCTGGGGTGCGCTGCCAATTGCAATGAAGCAGGTACTGGAAGTGATGGAGCCGCCAACGGTGGTGTTTTATCGCTTTCTGATGGCCAGTATCGGTCTTGGCGCTATCCTCGCGTTTAAGGGTAAGCTGCCGCCGCTGCGTATCTTCCGTAAACCGCGCTGGCTGGTGCTACTGGCTATCGCTACGGGTGGTCTGTTCGGTAACTTCATTCTGTTCAGTTCTTCCCTGCAGTACCTTAGCCCAACGGCATCGCAGGTGATTGGTCAACTTTCACCGGTCGGTATGATGGTTGCCAGCGTCGTGATCCTGAAAGAGAAGATGCGTGGTACGCAGATTATCGGGGCGAGCATGCTGCTTTGCGGCCTGGTGATGTTTTTCAACACCAGCC
>JAFACP010000146.1 GCA_023425455.1 Pseudomonadota bacterium
TGGTAAGACCATAGCCCAGCAGCAGACCGAAAGGGATTTTCGGGCGTGCGACAAAAAAGAGGGCCGGAAACGCCACCAGCAGGAAACGCAGCCCCGCCAGCATCAGCGGCGGCATATTGTGTAACCCGACTTTGATGACCACAAAATTCAGCCCCCACACCACCACCACCAGCAGCGCCAGTAGCCCATCTTTTCGCGTCATACCCTGCCCCTGAATATTAAAGAATTGTAAACACTTCAAGGTAACGAAAAAAACACGCCAGGAGAAGATCATTAATTTTGGCAGTCAGGCGAAGCACTTACGGATAAACCAGGTGCTATACAAGTGCCTTATGGCGTGGTACTCATGATAAAAACGTCTCACATCCGCAACATCCTTCAAACGGCCAGAAGACGGCGACGCAGCAGCCCCGGGAGCGTAGTTCAGTGCGCGACTGCGGTGACGGTCGGGTCTGATCACCGCGAAGGATGACGGGTATTGAAAGCATCAGCATTTGTCGGGCAGGCATATGAAATCATCTCTTCGGCGCTCAACCGCCGCGCTACTGGCATCGTCGTTGTTATTAACCATCGGTCGCGGGGCAACCCTGCCCTTTATGACCATCTATCTTACGCGCGTCTATGCCATGAGCGTCGAAAGTATTGGCTATGCGCTGACCGTGGCGCTCACCGTCGGCGTGGTATTCAGCATGGGGTTTGGCATCCTGGCGGATAAGTTCGATAAAAAGCGCTATATGCTGCTGGCGATCGTCGCCTTTATCGCCGGGTTTATCGCCATTCCGCTGGTCAACAGCGTGACGCTGGTGGTTCTCTTTTTCTCGCTGATCAACTGCGCCTATTCGGTGTTTGCCACGGTGCTGAAAGCCTGGTTTGCCGATGTGCTCACCCCGGGGGAGAAAGCGCGCGTCTTCTCCCTTAACTACAGCTTTCTGAACATTGGCTGGACGGTCGGACCGCCGCTTGGCACGCTGCTGGTGATGTACAGCCTGCAGTTACCGTTCTGGCTAGCCGCCTTCTGTGCCGTGCTACCGCTGGGTTTTATTCAGTTCTTCGTACAGAAAAGCGTGGCCCGGGACAGCGCGCAGCCCACGACGCCGTGGCAGCCGTCGGTGCTGCTGAAAGACCGCGCCCTGTTCTGGTATACCCTCTCCGGCCTGCTCGCCTCGTACGTGGGAGGCTCGTTTGCAACCTGTATCTCCCAGTATGTTCTGGCGGCCAGTGACGACAGCGCGTTCGCCCAAAAGGTGGTCGCGGTCGTCCTGCCGGTTAACGCCGCCGTGGTGGTAAGCCTGCAGTACGCCATCGGTCGTAAGCTCTCGGCGGCCAACATTCGTCCGCTGATGGCGGCAGGCACGCTGTTTTTTGTGCTGGGACTGGGCGGATTTATGCTCTCTGGCGATAACCTGATTTACTGGGGGATCGCCGCCGCCGTGTTTACCGTCGGGGAGATTATTTATGCCCCCGGGGAGTACATGCTGATTGATGACATTGCACCGCCCGGTATGAAGGCCAGCTACTTCTCCGCGCAGGCGCTGGGCTGGCTTGGCGCGGCGGCGAACCCGATGATCACCGGCATCATTCTGACGCACCTGCCGCACTGGTCGTTATTTGCGATCATGATGGTGGCCATCGTCATCGCCTGGCTGATGATCCTGCGCGGGATGCGGGTAAAAGCCTGGAGCGAGGCGCCGAAACTGGCCTGAGGTCAGCGGGCACCGGGCAGCATGGCGCTTGCCCGGCGCGCAGGCGCTTAGTGGTGTAACATCTCGTCCACCACCTGCGACTGGTACATTTCGTTCGGATAGTAAGTCGGCCAGTTTCCCATCTCTTTCAGCAGCGCCTCGTGCGAGGTATTGCCCATAAAAATATGGAAATGCGACGAGGCCTTAGGCCCGATCAGATGGTCGCTGAACTGCACAAATTTCGGTGCGTTGCTCTGCGCATCCTGACATTCAAACAGGTAGCGCACCCCTTTTTTACCTGAAGCGTAGGTCAGAATTTTGTGGCCGCTGTAGGCATAATGGCAGCGGCTGACCGTGTGACCTTTGTGAAACGCCATGACGTTATCTTCAATGCCGATCGTCTCCACGTCAGTCGCATACCCGGTGCGGTAGTACGCTTTTATCTGCTCAAAAGACTTTCCTTTGTCCTTGATAGCTTTCTTTTTAAACACCGGATCCAGCGATCCGTCCAGCAAAAACGGATAGACCGACTGCCAGATGCCGTCCCAGTCAGACAGCGGTCGGTCCCTGACGTCTTTGTCCTCAAATACCCCGTTTGCCGCTTTCTGTTCCGCCTCAGTCATCTGATGACCATGCGAATGGGCAAACAGCTGGCCGCTGACCAGCAGCGCCCCCAGAGTCAGTGCAAATTTTCCAATACGTGCTGCCAAAACAGTTCCCTCACTTCATTATCAGATGAGCGAGAGATGTTATATTATAACATTTCAGATGGCAACCAGTGCGCGAACCCCCTCCTGCTCCATATTCTCGCCCCGTCCGCGCTGCACAATGGTCCCGCGCGACATCAGCAGATAGCTGTCCGCCAGCTCCGCCGCAAAGTCGTAGAACTGCTCCACCAGCAGGATCGCCATATCGCCCCGGTCAGCCAGCTGACGGATGACCTGACCAATCTCCTTGATAACCGAAGGCTGGATCCCCTCCGTCGGTTCATCAAGAATGAGCAGCTGCGGGCGGCTGGCCAGCGCGCGGCCTATCGCCAGCTGCTGCTGTTGTCCGCCCGAGAGATCGCCGCCGCGGCGGTGCTTCATCTCACGCAATACCGGAAACAGCTGCCAGATCTCCTGCGGAACGCTTTTCGCCTCCCGCGCCGGAAAGCGCGACAGCCCCAGCAGCAGATTCTCTTCGACGGTCAGGCGCGGAAAGATCTCGCGCCCCTGGGGCACATAGGCCACGCCAGACTGCACCCGCTGGTGCGGCTTACTGTGAGTGATGGCCTTACCCTGCCAGACGATTTCACCGGTTTTCGCCGGGATAAGCCCCATCAGACACTTCAGCAGCGTGGTTTTCCCCACGCCGTTGCGGCCCAGCAGGCAGGTGACCTCTCCGCTCACGGCCTCAAAGCTCACGCCGCGCAGAATATGGCTGCCGCCGTAATACTGATTCAGTTCATTTACCTGTAGCATCCCCGCTCCTTAGCGTCCCAGATAGACCTCAATAACCTGCTCATTGGCCTGTACGTCGCGCAACGACCCTTCCGCCAGCACCCGCCCCTGATGCAGAACGGTGACGTGATCGGCGATGGTTTCAACAAAGCCCATATCGTGCTCCACCACCATCAGCGAATGTCTGCCGGCCAGGGTGCGGAACAGCTCCGCCGTGTACTCCGTTTCGGCATCGGTCATGCCGGCGGCGGGTTCATCCAGCAGCAGCAGATGCGGCTCCTGCACCAGCAGCATGCCGATCTCGAGAAACTGCTTTTGTCCGTGAGAGAGCAGTCCGGCGCGACGATCGCGCTCGCCGCTCAGTCGCAGCAGGAGCAGCATCTCATCAATACGATCGGTCTGTTCCGCGTTCAGTTTTGCCCGCAGGCTCGCCCAGACGCGCTTATCCGCCTTCATGGCAAGCTCAAGGTTTTCCCACACCGTCAGCGCTTCAAACACCGTCGGCTTCTGGAATTTTCGCCCAATCCCGCGCCGGGCGATGGCGGCGGGATCCAGCGTCGTCAGGTCGATGGACTGATCGTAAAGCGCGCGGCCGCTGGTTGGCCGGGTTTTGCCGGTGATGACG
>JAFACP010000151.1 GCA_023425455.1 Pseudomonadota bacterium
AGCCGGTCAACGAGGACGGCATTGACGGAATGGCGGAGATTTACGTTGGCGAAACGCTGCAGTCGCGGCGCTATCTCGCCCGGCAACTGCTTTTTTCCTCGTGGATTTCTCAGGGGCTGCTGGTGCTGCTCACGCTGGTGCTGACCGCGTGGCTGCTGCGTCGGGTGCTGCGCCCAATGCGCCAGCTCTCCTCCCTGATGGTGCGGCGTGAACCGGAGCTGCTGGCGCCGCTGCCGGAGCTGTTGCCGTGGTCGGAGACGCGCCTGCTGATCGTGGCCTTTAACCGCTATATCGAAAGATTGCGCGGGGTGCTGTCGCGCCAGGCGCGTTTCAGCGCCGACGCCTCCCATCAGCTGAAAACACCGCTGGCGGTGCTTAAGACGCAGGTTTCCGTCGCCCTGACGCGTCAGGATCCGGCGCTGTGGCAGGAGAGCCTGCGGGCCATCAACGTTACCCTCGATGACACCATTCTGCTGACCGAGCGGCTGCTACAGCTTTCGACGGTGAAGCGTAAGGAGCAAGGCGAACGGCAGTTTGCGCCGGTTGATCTAGTGCAGGTGGTGCAAAACTGCTGTTTCTCGCGGCTGGCTCAGGCCAGAAGCAAGGCGATAGATCTCGGCTACGATGGCCCGCAGCAGCCGGTGATGATTGAGGGAGACGACGTTCTGCTGGGGGAGCTTTGCGCTAATCTGCTGGAAAATGCGATCAAATACACGCCTGAGCAGGGCATCGTGACCCTCTTTCTGCACGCTGAGGCGGGGGAGGTTGAGCTGCGGGTGGAAGACAGCGGACCGGGCATTGAGGAGGGGCTGATCCACCAGGCGATGCTGCCGTTCCAGCGGCTGGAGAACGGCCGGGCGGTCAGCGGTTCAGGCATTGGCCTGGCGCTGGCCAGCGATATTGCCCGTCTGCACCGCAGCCATCTGCAGCTGACGCGTAGCGACAGCCTGGGCGGCCTGTGTGTCAAAATGCGCTTTACGGCCATAGCGGCCTGAAAACCGCCGGGCGTCAAATCGTTATCCACCTTGTTGTCTGCAGCCTGCACGAAACATTGACCCCAGGCGAAGTCAGGTTAAAATCTCGCGGTTTGGGATTTTCTGATTAAATTGTGTGGATAACGACAATGAAAAAAGTGGCATTACTGGGCCTTGGCGGCCTGATGTTGGTCTCTTCGGCGGCAAACGCGCTCTCGATTCACGGCCAGGTGGGTAAAGCGTATACCAATCTGGGCTTCGGTCTGGGTACCGACACCTCCGGCCTGGCGCTGACCGGCAACTGGACGCATAACGATGATGATGGCGATGCCGCAGGCCTTGGGCTGGGGCTGAACATTCCCGTCGGACCTCTGCTTGCAACCGTTGGCGGGAAAGCTATTTATACCAACCCGAACAGTGGCGATGACGGTTACGCGGCCGCCGTGGGCGGCGGTCTGCAGTGGAAAATTGGCGATAATTTCCGTCTGTTTGGTGAGTATTACTTTTCACCTGATTCACTCTCCAGCGGTATCGACAGCTATGAAGAGGCTAACGCCGGGGCGCGCTGGACCATCATGCGTCCGGTGACCCTTGAAGCAGGCTATCGCTATCTGAACCTGGCAGGGAAAGAGGGGCATCGCGATAATGCGCTGGCTGACGGCCCCTATATCGGCGTGAGCGCCGGTTTCTAATCTTCCTGGCGCGGCGTTCTGTCGCGCCTCTCTCCGCTGACGATGTTGTCCCTTCCCGGTGCTTCACGCCGGCGGTTTTAGAGTATAGTGTTTTGACCAAACAAGCGGGAGAACACAATGATTAACGTGGAGATGTTATCCACCGGCGACGAAGTGCTGCATGGTCAAATTACCGACACCAATGCCGCCTGGCTGGCCGATTTATTCTTTGAACAGGGATTACCGTTAACGCGCCGTAATACGGTTGGCGACAATCTTGAAGCACTGGTGGCCATTCTGCGCGAGCGCAGCGAACATGCCGACGTGCTGATAGTCAACGGTGGGCTAGGGCCGACCAGCGACGATCTCAGCGCGCTGGCCGCCGCGACCGCCAAAGGCGAAGAGCTGGTGTTGCATGAGGCGTGGCTGGCGCATATGGCGCAATTCTTCAGCGAGCGCGGCCGGGTGATGGCGCCCAGTAACCGCAAGCAGGCGGAGATCCCCGCCAGCGCAGAGCTGATTGATAACCCGGTCGGCACCGCCTGCGGGTTCGCGGTTAAGCTGAACCGCTGCCTGATGTTCTTCACCCCGGGGGTGCCGTCGGAATTTAAGGTGATGGTTGAGCAGCAGATCCTGCCGCGCCTGCGTCAACGTTTCACGCTGCCTGAACCGCCGCTGTGCCTGCGGCTGACCACTTTTGGCCGTTCAGAGAGCGACCTGGCCCAGAGCCTCAAACACCTGATGCTGCCACCCGGCGTGTCGATGGGCTACCGCTCCTCGATGCCGATTATCGAACTGAAGCTGACCGGGCCTGCGACGGAGAAAGCCGCCATGCTGGCGCTGTGGCCGGAAGTGCAGCGCGTTGCCGGAGAGAGTCTGATTTTCGAAGGCACGGCTGGGCTGCCTGCGCAAATCGCGCAGCATCTGCAGTCGCGTCAGCTGAGTCTCACCCTGAGCGAGCAGTTTACCGGCGGCCTGCTGGCGCTGCAGCTCTCCCGCGCCGGGGCGCCGCTGCTGGCCAGTGAAGTGGTACCGTTCCAGCAGGAGACGCTGGCGCAGACGGCACACTGGGCGTCCGAGCGACGGGTCAACCATTTTGCCGGACTGGCGCTGGCCGTGGGCGGCGTGGATGACGAACACCTTAATTTCGCCCTCGCGACGCCGCAAGGGACGCACGCCCTGCG
>JAFACP010000157.1 GCA_023425455.1 Pseudomonadota bacterium
ACACGCTGCTGGGCGGGAAGCAGATCGACGAACTCGTTCATCTGCTCACTAAAGAAGGACCAGCCGCGCTGGATATGCTGAACCAGGGTGTGGGACTGGTATTGGGTGATCACGCCGATACGGCGGATGCCGGAGTTAAGACAGTTGGAGAGTGCGAAATCGATAATACGAAATTTACCGCCAAAATGGACGGCAGGTTTGGCTCGCTTAATTGTTAAATCTTTCAGGCGCGTGCCGCGGCCGCCCGCAAGGATCAGGGCAACAGATTTTAAGGGGAGCTGGCGCGCCAACATTAAAGGATCGTTCTTATCTAATCTAACCATGACTAACTCCTTTTTTATCCTCTCTGGAACACACACACTCCGTGCGCAGGCCCATGCCAGACTGCCATTACCACCGGGTTATCCTCCCCGGCGAAAGGGGGAATGGCGTGCCATGCCCCATCAGGTAATACAAAATTCACCACCTCCTGGGTGGCGTTTATGGTCAGAAGCCAGCGATCCGACAGCAGGATCTGCAGGCAGGGCGCCCCACTTTGCCACTCCTGCGCGCTCAGCGGTTGTGCCTCCCGGTTTAACCAGGCGACGTTGCCGTCCCCCTCTTCCCACCACTGATTCACGGTTAACGCCGGGATCGTCTGGCGAAGCTGGATCAGCGCGGCGGTAAAGTGCGCCAGCCCGCTGTTCGCCTGCTCCCACTCAAGCCACGTCAGATTATTGTCCTGACAGTAGGCATTGTTGTTTCCGTGCTGGCTGTGCCCGTGCTCATCACCGGCCAGCAGCATCGGCGTTCCCTGCGACAGCAGCAGCGTGGTCAGCAGCGCATGAACGCTGGCGCGCCGCCGTTCGGTGATATCAAGACTGCCGCCTAACCCCTCTATACCATGATTGTCGCTATGGTTATTGTTAGTCCCATCGCGATTTTCCTCGCCGTTGGCCTCGTTATGTTTCTGATTGAAACAGACGCAGTCACGAAGGGTAAAACCATCGTGTGCCGTCACCAGATTGACGGTGGCTGAAGGCAGTTTGCCGTCGCGTCTGAAGAGATCGCTGGAGGCGGCAAAGCGGCCAGCAAACTCACCCAACGAGAGGTTTCTCTCCAGCCAGAACCGACGCGTGGCATCGCGATAATGGTCGTTCCACTCGGCAAACAACGGTGGAAAGTTTCCAACCTGATAGCCGCCTTCCCCAATATCCCACGGCTCGGCAATCAGCTTGACCTGCGAGAGGATGGGGCAGTTTTTTATCGCTTCAAACAACGGTGCCTGCTGGCTGAAGGCGGGTGTCCGCCCCATCACCGAGGCTAAATCAAAACGGAAACCGTCGACATGGAACGTTTCAACCCAGTATTTCAGGCACTCATACGCATAGTGCGTGACCGCCGGATGGCTAAGATTGAGCGTGTTACCGCAACCGGTCCAGTTGTAGTAATCTCCGTCCTCTCTGATCCAATAATAGCTACGGTTATCAATTCCGCGCTGCGAGAAGGTCGGGCCATCGAGATCGCTTTCCGCGCTGTGGTTCAACACCACGTCGAGAATCACCTCAATACCCGCTTCATGCAGCGCCCTGACCGTATCGCGAAACTCGTCCCGCGCCTTGTCCGGGTGCGTGGCGTAGCGTGGCTCAAGGGCAAACATCGCCAGCGGGTTGTAACCCCAGTAGTTAGTCAGCCCGAGGCGCTGTAAACGGGGTTCAGTGGCAAAATGCGCCACCGGCAGCAGCTCCAGCGCGGTGATCCCGAGCTGCTTCAGATAGGCAATCATCACCGGATGCGCGAGCGCCTTATAGGTCCCGCGTATCTCTTTCGGGATCGACGGATGCAGGTATGTCAGCCCTTTGACGTGCGCTTCATAAATCACCGTCTTGCCCCACGGCGTGCGCGGTGGCGCGTCCTCTTCCCAGTCGTAAATATCATTCACCACCACGCCTTTCGGCGCGCAGGGGGCGCTGTCGCGGTGATCCGGAGCACCATAACCCACGTGCAAAACCGGATCGTCGTTCAGGGAACCGTCCACCCGATGCGCGCAGGGATCGAGCAGCAGTTTTGCCGGATTAAACCAGTGCCCCTGAGCGGGCTCCCACGGTCCATGCACGCGAAAACCGTAGTGCATGCCGGGCCGGCCGCCGGCCAGGTATCCGTGCCAGATATCCCCCGTTCGCGCCGGAAGATCGTAGCGATGCTCGTTTCCTTCGCCATCAAACACACAGAGTTCAACCCGCTCCGCATGCGCGGAAAAGAGGGTGAAGTTGACCCCTTTGCCGTCATAATGCGCCCCGAGCGGCGCGGGAGTACCTGCCGTGAGTTGCGTCATTCGCCCTCCCGAACCAGCCAGATGGTGCTCAGCGGCGGTAGCGTGAGGCTCAGCGAATTTGGCCGCCCGTGGCTTTCAGTGGCCTCGCTTTGCACCAGACCACCGTTGCCCGCATTGCTGCCGTGATAGTGCATCGAGTCGGTATTCAGTATTTCACGCCAGTTTCCCGCCTGGTTAATGCCGAAGCGGTAGTGATTGCGCGGGACCGGCGTAAAGTTGCTGACAACGATGATTTCGTTGCCGGCCTTATCCCGGCGCACAAACGCAAACACCGAACGCTGCTGGTCATCCACCACCAGCCACTCAAAGCCGTACGGCTCAAAATCGAGTTCGTGTAACGCTTTATGGTGCCGGTAGGTCAGGTTGAGATCGCGCACCAGCCGCTGAACGCCGTGGTGCCAGTTGTCCTCCCCTTCCAGCAGGTGCCAGTCGAGGCTGGCGTCATGGTTCCACTCGCGCCCCTGGGCGAACTCATTGCCCATAAACAGCAGCTTTTTGCCCGGGAAGGCGAACATCCAGCCGTAGTAGGCGCGCAGGTTGGCGAATTTCTGCCACGCGTCGCCGGGCATCCGGTCAAGAATCGATCGCTTGCCGTGCACCACTTCGTCATGCGACAGCGGCAGCATAAAGTTTTCGGTGTAGTTATAGAGCATCCCGAAGGTGAGCTTATCGTGATGGTACTGACGGTGAACCGGATCAAGCTTCATGTAATCCAGCGTGTCGTGCATCCAGCCGAGGTTCCATTTGTACCAGAAGCCAAGACCGCCCATTGAGGCGGGGCGCGATACGCCGGCGAAATCCGTCGACTCCTCGGCCATGGTGACCGCGCCGTCGACCTGCTCGCCAATGATCCGGTTGGTGTTGCGCAGAAACTCGATAGCCTCAAGGTTCTCGCGTCCGCCGAACTCATTGGGGATCCACTCCCCCGCTTTACGGCTGTAATCGCGATAGATCATCGACGCCACCGCATCCACGCGCAGGGCGTCAATACCGAAACGCTCAATCCAGTACAGCGCGTTGCCCACCAGGTAGTTCGCCACTTCCCGGCGGCCATAGTTGTAGATAAGCGTGTTCCAGTCCTGGTGATACCCTTCGCGCGGGTCGCTGTGTTCGTACAACCGGGTGCCGTCAAACTCAGACAACCCGAAGTCATCCGACGGGAAATGGCCCGGCACCCAGTCGAGGATCACGCTCAGCCCGGCGGCATGCGCGGCGTTGATGAAGTAGCGAAAGTCATCCCGCGTACCGAAGCGACGCGTCGGGGCATACAGCCCGGTCGGCTGATAGCCCCAGCTGCCGTCAAAGGGGTGCTCGTTAACCGGCAGCAGCTCGAGGTGGGTGAACCCCATCCATCTGGCATACGGCACCAGCTGGTCAGCCAGCTCACGGTAGCTCAGCCAGAAGTTATTGTCGGTGTGACGACGCCATGAGCCGAGGTGCACTTCGTACACGGAGATCGGCGCATCAAAGCGGTTGGCCTGCTTACGCTCCCCGCTGCGCTCAACTTTATCCGGCAGGCCGCAAATCAGCGAGGCGGTGTCCGGGCGCATCTGGGCTTCAAACGCGTACGGGTCGGCTTTGATCCGCAGCGTGCCGTGCGCGTCGATCATCTCGAATTTGTAGAGCTGGCCGTTATGCGCGCCGGGAACAAACAGCTCCCAGATCCCCGTTTCGCGGCGCAGGCGCATCGGGTGACGACGGCCATCCCAGTAGTTGAACTGCCCGACGACGGAGACGCGCCGGGCGTTGGGCGCCCATACGGCAAAACGGGTGCCGGTGACGCCATCCATCGTGTCGGCGTGCGCCCCCAGCGTTTCATAGGGGCGCAGATGGGTGCCCTCAGAGAGCAGCCAGGCGTCCATCTCCTGCAGCAGCGGACCAAAGCGGTAAGGATCGTCAATTAAGTTCTGCTGGCCATGCCAGACCACGGCGAGTTGATAACGGAAAGGATTTTTACGACGGGGCATCACGCCCGAAAAGAAACCACGCGAGTCAAGGCACTCCAGATTGCCCACTTTACGCCCGGTTTTGGGTTCAATGACCCAGACTTCGGTGGCATCCGGTAACAGTGCGCGGACTTCCAGTCCTGCGTCTGTACGGTGCATTCCCAGAACAGAAAAGGGGTCGGCAAAATGACCCGCAATAAGCGCATTAATCACGTCTCTATCCACACGATCGGACATGGTATCCATCCTGTTTTTTGTGATCGCCCCATTTTAAGCGCCCGGGTGCGATTCTTTAATGTGACCTGAACGGGCGCAGCACCTGTGTGCATCCTCTCTGCCCCGTCCTACCCTCAGGTAAGAAATGACTCTTCCTTAAAGCATAGCCAACGCTCTAAATGACTCCTGATAAAAAATAAGACATACGCGCTTTACTCCATGTAGTACGCAAAAAAAGGGGTGACAACGCACCCCCGGGATTCAATAAATTATTACGCCAGCTGGCGCAGCATTCTGCGAAGCGGCTCCGCCGCCCCCCACAGCAGCTGGTCGCCGACGGTGAACGCGGAGAGGAACTCCGGCCCCATGTTCAGTTTACGCAGACGGCCAACCGGAGTGGTCAGCGTGCCGGTCACGGCTGCCGGGGTCAGTTCACGCATGGTGATATCGCGATCGTTCGGAACCACCTTCGCCCACGGGTTGTGTGCCGCCAGCAGCTCTTCAACCGTTGGGATAGAGACATCTTTCTTCAGCTTAATGGTGAACGCCTGGCTGTGGCAGCGCAGTGCACCAACGCGCGCGCAGAGGCCATCCACCGGGATCGCCGACGCGGTATTGAGGATCTTGTTGGTCTCAGCCTGGCCTTTCCACTCTTCGCGGCTCTGGCCGTTATCCAGCTGCTTGTCGATCCACGGGATCAGGCTACCGGCCAGCGGCACGCCGAAGTTATCGACCGGCAGTTCACCGCTGCGGGTAAGGGCCGTGACTTTACGTTCGATATCCAGAATCGCGGATGCCGGATCGGCCAGTTCGCCCGCCACGTGCTGGTGCAGCTGTCCCATCTGAGCCAGCAGCTCGCGCATGTGACGTGCGCCGCCGCCGGACGCGGCCTGGTACGTCGCAACGGACACCCACTCCACCAGATCCTGCGCGAACAGGCCGCCCAGCGACATCAGCATCAGGCTGACGGTACAGTTACCGCCGACAAAGGTTTTCACTCCGTTGTTCAGGCCATCGGTAATGACCGCCTGGTTAACCGGGTCGAGAATGATGATGGCGTCATCTTTCATACGCAGTGAAGAGGCTGCGTCAATCCAGTAACCTTGCCAGCCGCTTTCACGCAGCTTTGGATAGATTTCGTTGGTATAATCGCCGCCCTGGCAAGTGACAATGATGTCGAGTGCCTTCAGCGCTTCCAGATCGAAAGCATCCTGCAGCGTGCCGGTGGTGCCGCCAAAGGTTGGCGCAGCCTGGCCGAGCTGGGAAGTGGAGAAGAAGACCGGGCGGATGGCGTCGAAATCGCGCTCTTCAACCATGCGTTGCATGAGTACAGAGCCGACCATACCGCGCCAGCCGATAAAACCAACGTTTTTCATAGCATTTTTTTCCTGCAGAGGGTGTGTGCTGTTTGTGCAAACCAGTATTCAACTGGGATATGCTTCACATTACAAAATGCTGCCAAAGTCGCAAGCGAAATTAATCGATGATTGCCGGACAATCAGAAAAGCAGCTAATCATAAATCAGCCCTGACGCAATCGGGATGCAGACAGAAGGACAGCCAGCACATCTGCAGGTCGACGTATCACGGGCAATAACCACAGTAAGTATCAGGGATAATGTAAAATGAGCGAAATCATTTCCGCAGCGGTTTTATTGATCTTGATTATGGATCCACTCGGAAACCTGCCAATCTTCATGTCGGTGCTCAAGCACACCGAGCCAAAACGCCGTCGGGCGATCATGATCCGCGAGCTGCTTATCGCGCTGCTGGTCATGTTTATCTTCCTGTTTGCCGGTGAAAAAATTCTGGCGTTCCTCAATCTGCGTGCGGAGACGGTCTCGATTTCCGGCGGCATTATTCTGTTCCTGATTGCGATTAAAATGATTTTCCCGAGTGCCGAAGGCAGCAGCAGCGGCCTGCCGGCGGGTGAAGAGCCGTTTATCGTGCCGCTGGCGATCCCGCTGGTCGCCGGACCGACCATCCTGGCCACGCTGATGCTGCTGTCACATCAGTATCCGAACCAGATGAGCCATCTGGTGATCGCCCTGCTGATTGCCTGGGGCGGAACCTTTATCATTCTGCTGCAGTCGTCGCTGTTCCTGCGTCTGCTGGGCGAAAAAGGGGTCAATGCGCTGGAACGCCTGATGGGCCTGATTCTGGTGATGATGGCGACGCAAATGTTCCTGGACGGGATTCGGGCGTGGATGAAGGGTTGATTGGTTCCTGGTGAGAATATGCAGCAGTGGTGGTGGTTCCGTTCACTTCATCTTTCCTGCTTGTCTGTTATACCCGCACCGGTGAACGTGCCAGGGTGGCTCAATCGCCACCACCCTGGCAACCCGGGCTACCGGCAAGAAAATCGCCGCTTCGGCGATTTTCGGCCGGACCTGGGTGTCGCTGTAACATCTTATTTTCTCTAATAAGCCATCGTGTTAAGTGTGGCGTTGCCGTTTGCTTTTACAAAGGGATAACGCCTTCCTCAGTACGCAGCCAGCGCGGTGCTTTCAGGGTATCGCTATAAAACCCAACCAGCTCCTCAAGTAAATCTCCTGCCACTCTTTCATCACTTTTTGACAGAGATTGATTCAGGATCAGCTGTGTTAAAAGCTGGCAAAAACGTCCTAACTGATCCGCTTCCGGTTCAAACAGGGGCAGCTCCAGCGGTAAGTCATCCACCGTCAGGCTCGCCTTTAAATGCTCGGGAACGGGTTCAAGCAGTGTTGACTGAAGCAGGGCAAGACTGGCTGAAAGCCGCCCGCACAGCGCCATTTTCTCAGCCGGATCGTCGCATTCAACCAAGGCGTCAACAAATTGCGCATAGTTGTCTGCCAGCTCGGTGAAATCGGTATTGTGACCGAATGGCGTGGTGAATAAAGAGTGAGAAAAGCTAAGGGTAGTAGTCATAAGACAGCCTCTGATGAGTTTATTTGACCATCGCAGAAG
>JAFACP010000180.1 GCA_023425455.1 Pseudomonadota bacterium
GAGGTCCCCTGCTCGGAAAAATAGTGTTCCAGCAATTGCACCATGGCAGACAGCCCCTGGCGAATCTGACTATCGGTCAGATTCTGCGGACGGGAAACCAGCTCACGCGCCAGGAAATCCAGCTCCCTGGCGGTGACCTCGACATCAGGCATGCTGGGGACAGTACCGTCACGGATCCGCCGCATAAAGCGCGCGTCTCGCAGGCGCAGGACGGGCGACAGGCGGATCAGGTGACGAACCTGCTCATCGATATCATCAAGCGGCAGGGGGTTACCTCTTGCATCGAGGAATTCGCGCAGGGTTAGCACGCTGTCATCTTCAACCATCTCGCCTTCGAGACGGTAAAAAATACGGTGGAAATCATCGTCGCAGTGAACCCAGCAGGGCGACATCGGTCGATAGCGCCGCACGCGATGGCGCCCCGGCTCAGACTCCCGGAAGGTCAAAATGATATGCAGATGTTTCTCGCGTCCCGCCACGTCACCCTGCGGGAACCAGAAGTCTTCATGCACGAAATGGTATAAGCCATCTTCAGGCGACAGCAGCAGGGTCAGGGCGTCAAGCAGGCTGGATTTGCCCCAGGCATTCTCCCCGATCAGGACGTTGTTCTGCTCTAACTGTAGCGAAAGACGGTTAATACCGCGAAAACCCGCTATCTCAACGCGTTCGAGAAGCATAAACCCTCCACGAAATGGTCACTTTTTCCTTCAAGTTATCAGCAGTATAGCGGCAGGTCGTCCGGCTGGACACCGCCGTAGATCTCTCTTATTGCCAAACAGAGAGAAAAATTCGGAATTTACCCGTCAACTTTCATTTGAAATAGTCCCGTCAGCACAAGATACTGCCGTTCGGGAATTGGACTATGCTCAATTTACCTCCGATTCGAATAAGGATTTACATCACATTGCCTTAAATCAAATTTATCGAATTTATTTAAGTGGCGAAGGGGTGTGACTGGTTTTTAAAATAATGGCTCTTAGAGTCGTCATCCCTTTATGGCGATATAGCCCGTGCGCGGGAATGCGTGCGGAAAATAATTATTGAGGTGGTTATGTTCAGAAAATTAGCGGCAGAGTGTTTCGGTACATTCTGGCTGGTGTTTGGTGGTTGCGGCAGCGCAGTGCTGGCAGCGGCATTTCCGGAATTAGGAATTGGATTCCTCGGCGTCGCGCTGGCCTTTGGCTTAACCGTATTAACCATGGCTTTTGCCGTCGGGCATATTTCCGGTGGTCATTTTAACCCGGCGGTGACATTAGGCTTATGGGCTGGCGGTCGTTTTCCGGCGAAAGAGGTGCTGAGCTATATTATTGCCCAGGTCATTGGCGGTATTATTGCCGCGGCGGTGTTGTACGTTATTGCCAGCGGTAAAGCCGGTTTTGACGCCACCGCCAGCGGTTTTGCCTCTAACGGTTTCGGCGAACACTCCCCTGGCGGTTATTCAATGCTCTCCGCCATCGTGATTGAGATTGTGCTCACGGCGGGCTTCCTGCTGGTGATCCACGGCGCTACCGACAAACATGCACCGGCAGGCTTCGCCCCGATCGCCATTGGTCTGGCGCTGACGCTGATTCACCTGATCTCGATTCCGGTTACCAATACCTCCGTCAACCCGGCACGCAGTACCGCTGTGGCGATTTTCCAGGGCGGCTGGGCGCTTGAACAGCTTTGGCTGTTCTGGGTTATGCCGATTGCCGGCGGGATCCTCGGCGGCTTGCTGTACCGCACGCTGCTGGCAAAACGCGATTAACGGCAGCATCAGCGGCTGTTTTTATCCGTGCCCTCTTCTACCAGAGGGCGAGATAAACCCGGCAGGCTCTTGCTTTGCATAACAGACAAGCCAGGACAGCGTGCGCGCCGCCTGGCTTTTTTTGCAGCTTTACCTGACGGTCTTTATTGGGTAGTGTCTCTGGCGCTTAACAGTGACTCAAAAGGACCGGCTGTTTATGTTTTCAGGACTGCTCATCATTCTGCTGCCCCTGCTTGCGGGCTATCTTATTCCCCTGCGTCAGGCATCCGCATTAAAACTCATCAATCGTTTTCTCAGTGGGATTGTCTACGTCATTCTTTTCTTTATGGGCATCAGCCTGGCCTTTCTGGATAATCTCGCCACAAATTTACTGGCGATCCTCCATTATTCAGCCGTCACCGTGGTGGTTATTTTACTGTGCAATATCGCTGCACTTTTCTGGCTTGAACGTACTATTCCCTGGAAAAATCATCACCATCAGGAAAAACTCCCGTCACGTATTGCAATGGCGCTGGAATCATTAAAGCTGTGCGGCGTGGTGGTGCTGGGTTTTCTGTTAGGTCTGGCCGGCTGGGCGTTTTTACAACACGCCAGCGAAGCCAGCGAATATACGCTGATATTTCTGTTGTTCCTGATTGGGATACAGCTGCGAAATAATGGCATGACGCTGAAACAAATTGTTCTGAATCGCCGGGGAATGGTGGTCGCCCTTATCGTCGTTGCCAGCTCAATGGTTGCCGGGGTGATCAATGCCTTTCTCCTCGACCTGCCGCTGAAAACCGGCCTGGCGATGGCGTCCGGTTTTGGCTGGTACTCCCTTTCCGGTATTTTGCTTACCGAATCCTTTGGCCCGGTCATCGGCAGCGCCGCGTTCTTTAACGACCTGGCGCGCGAGCTGATTGCTATTATGCTCATCCCGGGTCTGGTACGTCGCAGCCGCTCCACCGCACTCGGCCTTTGCGGTGCCACCTCCATGGACTTTACCCTGCCGGTGCTGCAGCGTTCAGGCGGGCTTGAAATGGTGCCTGCCGCCATCGTACACGGCTTTATATTAAGCCTGCTGGTTCCGGTTCTGATGGCGCTCTTCTCGGCCTGATACTTCTTTGGCGGTAGCGTCGTTACCGCCAAAATTGCGCTAAATCAACATCACGCGACTTTGTCGCACAAAGGGCTTTTCACCGCTCTGGCACAGGCATAACCTTAAACATGTATATTAAATATAACTTTAAACAGGTGTGATTATGTTTTGTGTGCAATGTGAACAAACCATCCGTACCCCGGCAGGCAATGGCTGCGCCTACGCGCAGGGTATGTGCGGCAAAACCGCCGAAACGTCGGACCTGCAGGATCTGCTGATTGCCGCACTGCAGGGTCTTTCCGCATGGGCGTCCAAAGCCCGTGAATACGCCATTATTGACCACTACGTCGACAGCTTCGCCCCGCGTGCCTTCTTCTCCACGCTGACCAACGTTAACTTCGACTCACCGCGGATTGTCGGCTACGCCCGCGAAGCCATCGCCCTGCGCGATGCGCTGAAAGCGCAGTGCCTGAACGCCGATCCCGCAGCCCGGGTAGATAACCCGATGGCTGAGCTCGAACTGGTAAGCGACGACCTGGGCGAACTGCAACGTCAGGCGGCAGAATTTACGCCAAACAGAGACAAAGCCTCCATTGGCGAGAACATTCTCGGCCTGCGTTTGCTGTGCCTGTACGGCCTGAAAGGCGCGGCGGCCTATATGGAGCATGCCCACGTCCTCGGTCAGTACGACAACGAGATCTATGCGCAATACCACAAGATAATGGCGTGGCTGGGCACCTGGCCTGCTGAAATGGACGCTCTGCTGGCGTGCTCAATGGAAATCGGTCAGATGAACTTCCGCGTGATGCAGATTCTGGATGCCGGTGAAACCAGCACCTATGGCCACCCGACGCCGACCCAGGTCAACGTCAAAGCGACCGAAGGCAAGTGTATTCTGATTTCCGGTCACGACCTCAAAGACTTGTACAATCTGCTGGTGCAAACCGAAGGGAGCGGCGTGAATGTCTATACCCACGGTGAAATGCTGCCTGCGCACGGCTACCCGGAGCTGCGTAAATTTAAACATCTGGTGGGTAACTACGGCAGCGGCTGGCAAAACCAGCAGGTAGAGTTTGCCCGCTTCCCGGGCCCCATCGTGATGACCTCTAACTGCATTATCGACCCGACCGTGGGTGCCTATGACGACCGTATCTGGACACGCAGCATCGTCGGCTGGCCGGGCGTTAGCCACCTCGACGGCGACGATTTCGCTCCGGTTATCACCCAGGCGCAGCAGATGGCGGGCTTCCCGTACAGTGAAATAGAACACCTGATCACCGTCGGCTTTGGTCGCGAAACCCTGCTGGGTGCGGCGGACGCATTGATTGACCTGGTAAGCCGCGAAAAACTGCGCCACATCTTCCTGATCGGCGGCTGCGATGGCGCGCGCGGTGAACGTAACTACTTTACCGATTTCGCCACCCGCGTGCCGGAGGATTGCCTGATCCTGACCCTGGCCTGCGGCAAATATCGCTTTAACAAACTGGACTTCGGCAACATCGAAGGACTGCCGCGTCTGGTGGATGCCGGTCAGTGTAACGATGCGTATTCGGCCATCATTCTGGCGGTCACCCTGGCCGGGAAGCTGGGCTGCGGCGTAAACGATCTGCCGCTGTCGCTGGTGCTCTCCTGGTTTGAACAAAAAGCGATTGTCATCCTGCTGACCCTGCTCTCCCTGGGCGTAACCAATATTGTGACCGGCCCGACCGCGCCAGGTTTCCTGACGCCGGATCTGCTGGCGGTGCTGAATGAGAAATTTGGTCTGCGCTCTGTCACCACCGTTGAAGACGATATGCAACAACTGCTGAGCGCATAAGGAGTGATTGATGACCATGCCAACCCCACACTGTCCATGGCGGATGCAGGTTCACCACATCCACCAGGAGACGCCGGATGTGTGGACACTCTCACTGCTGTGTCATGACTACTACCCTTACCGCGCCGGTCAGTTTGCGCTGGTGAGTATTCGGCACAGCGCGGAGGTCCTGCGCGCCTATACGCTCTCATCGACGCCCGGCGTGAGCGAGTATATTACGCTGACCGTTCGTCGTATCGACGATGGCGCAGGCTCTCAGTGGCTGACGCGTGAGGTAAAACGCGGCGATTACCTCTGGCTGTCCGATGCGCAGGGGGAATTCACCTGTGACGATAAAGCGGAAGATAACTTTCTGCTGCTGGCTGCCGGGTGCGGCGTGACGCCGATTATGTCGATGCGCCGCTGGCTGGCCAAAAATCGTCCGCAGGCCAACGTGCAGACCATTTTTAGCGTCCGCTCGCCGCAGGAGGTGATTTTTGCCGATGAATGGCGAAATTATCCGGTGACCCTGGTGGCAGAAAACCACGCCACCCACGGCTTCGTCGCCGGACGACTGAGCCGCGAACTGCTGGCGCAGGTGCCGGATATTGCACAACGTACCGTGATGATCTGCGGTCCGGCGCCGTACATGGATCTTGCGCAACAGGATGTGACTGCGCTGGGCGCTACCCGCGTCTTTAAGGAGCAGTTCTTTACGCCGCTCGCGAAGGTGGAAAGTGGGTTAAGGTTCACGACGCTGCACCCCGCCCGAACCTTTTTTGGTCGTGTGGGAAGCACGCTACTGGAGGCGCTGGAAAGCAACAACGTCCCGGTGGCGGCAGCCTGCCGCGCTGGCGTCTGCGGCTGCTGTAAGACCCGCGTTGTTGAGGGCGAGTATAGCGTGACCAGCAGCATGACGCTGACGGAGGCGGAGATCGCCGACGGCTACGTGCTGGCCTGCTCCTGTCATCCACAGGGCGATCTGGTGCTGGCATGACGCAGAGGCCCGGCGGTGCCGGGCCTCTTATTTCTGCTTACTGAAACGCCGGGTCCTTCGCAAGCGCGTACCGCCCTGCGCCTAAAAACGCCACCGCCAGCGCGCCAATGAAGAAGTACACCAGGCTTTCGATCGCCCACGCGCCCACGGCGTCGAGCGCGAACGTTTTGCCGGTGCCCACCATCAGCCACGCCACCACCATAGTAAACGCCAGCACCAGCGCCGCCGGGCGGGTGAATATCCCCAGAACGATCAGCACTGGCGCCACAACCTCGCCAATCAGCACGCCGTAGGCGATAAATCCCGGTAGCCCTTTTGCCACCAGCATGCTGCTAATGAAGCCCACTCCAGCGAATAACTTATGTAAGCCGTGAAACAACATAAGCCCGCCGACGGCAAATCGTAACAACAGTTTGCCAAGATCGTCGCACGCCAGCTTTTTATTAACAGCAATTAACAATGTTTTAACCATCTGAAATGATTCCTGTTTTCACCCGAGGTATCATCAGATTATGCCGAATAATTACTGATGAAAAGCACCTTAAAATTGGGGGTATTTAGCGGGCAAGGTGGTGACTTTCTTCTAAGCTTGTAAGCGGTATCACAAAAAGGAGATGGACACCCATGAAACAAACCGTGGCGGCGTACATTGCAAAAACGCTCGAACAGGCAGGAGTAAAACGGATCTGGGGAGTCACCGGTGACTCACTCAACGGCTTAAGTGACAGCCTTAACAAGATGAAAACCATCGAATGGATGCCGACCCGGCACGAAGAGGTGGCCGCCTTTGCCGCAGGGGCGGAAGCGCACTTAACCGGTGAACTGGCGGTCTGTGCAGGTTCGTGCGGCCCCGGCAACCTGCACCTGATTAACGGCCTGTTCGACTGCCATCGGAACAATGTCCCGGTGCTGGCGATCGCCGCCCATATTCCGTCGAGCGAAATCGGCAGCGGCTATTTTCAGGAGACGCACCCGCAGGAGCTGTTTCGCGAGTGCAGTCACTACTGCGAGCTGGTTTCCACCCCGGAACAAATCCCGCAGGTGCTGGCGATTGCCATGCGCAAAGCGGTACTGAATCGCGGCGTCTCCGTCGTGGTGCTGCCGGGGGACGTGGCCCTGCAGGCCGCGCCGGAAAATGCCAGCAGCCACTGGTATCACACCCCTCAGCCGATCGTCACGCCGGTGGCCGACGAGCTGAAAAAACTGGCGCAACTGCTGCGCTATTCGCGCAATATCGCCCTGATGTGCGGTAGCGGCTGCGCGGGGGCGCACGACGAACTGCTGGCGTTTGCCGGTAAGCTAAAAGCGCCGATTGTCCACGCCCTGCGCGGCAAAGAGCATGTGGAATACGACAACCCGTACGATGTTGGTATGACCGGGCTGATCGGCTTTTCCAGCGGCTTTCACACCATGATGAACGCCGATACGCTGATTTTGCTCGGCACCCGTTTCCCCTATCGTCCGTTTTACCCGTCAGATGCGAAGATCATTCAGATTGATATCGATCCCGCCAGCATCGGCGCCCACAGCAGGGTCGACATGGCGCTGACCGGAGACATTAAATCCACCCTCGCCGCGCTGCTGCCGCTGCTCGAAGAGAAAACTGACCGCGCTTTTCTCGATAAAGCCCTGAGCGACTATCGTGACGCCCGTAAGGGGCTGGACGACCTTGCCCGGCCGAGCGACAAGGCCATTCACCCGCAATACCTGGCCCAGCAGATAAGCCATTTCGCCGCGGATGATGCCATCTTTACCTGTGACGTGGGTACACCGACCGTCTGGGCCGCGCGCTATCTGAAGATGAACGGCAAACGCCGCCTGCTGGGCTCGTTTAACCACGGTTCAATGGCCAACGCCATGCCGCAGGCGCTCGGTGCCAAAGCCAGCGCCCCGCAACGCCAGGTGGTCGCGATGTGCGGCGATGGGGGTTTTAGCATGCTGATGGGCGATTTCCTTTCAGTGGCACAGATGAAGCTGCCAATTAAAATCGTGGTCTTTAATAACAGCGTACTGGGCTTTGTGGCGATGGAAATGAAAGCCGGTGGCTATCTGACGGACGGCACCGACCTGCACGATACTGACTTCGCCCGTATCGCTGAAGCCTGCGGGCTCACCGGGATCCGCGTAGAGAACGCTTCAGAGGTGGATGACGCGCTGCAGCGCGCCTTCGCGCTTGATGGGCCGGTACTGGTCGACGTGGTTGTCGCCAAAGAGGAGCTGGCTATCCCGCCGCAGATCAAACTGGAGCAGGCCAAAGGATTTAGCCTCTACATGCTGCGGGCGATCATTAATGGTCGTGGGGATGAAGTGATCGAACTGGCAAAAACCAACTGGCTCAGGTAAAACATTTCACGTTGCTTGCAGAATAAAGGGATGTGAAATGATTGATTTACGTAGTGATACAGTGACCCGTCCGGGGCGCGCCATGCTCGACGAAATGATGGCCGCTCCGGTTGGGGATGACGTCTATGGTGATGATCCGACGGTCAATGAACTGCAGCGCTATGCCGCCGAACTGGGTGGCAAAGAGGCTGCGCTATTCCTGCCTACGGGTACCCAGGCCAACCTGGTGGCGTTACTGAGCCACTGCGAACGCGGTGAAGAGTACATCGTCGGCCAGGGAGCGCATAACTATCTGTATGAAGCGGGCGGCGCGGCGGTGCTTGGCAGCATCCAGCCGCAGCCGATCGATGCCGCAGCGGACGGCTCGCTGCCGCTCGATAAAGTCGCCGCGAAAATCAAAGCCGATGATATCCACTTCGCCCGCACCAAACTGCTTAGTCTGGAAAATACCCACAACGGCAAAGTGCTGCCGCGCGAGTACCTGAAAGCCGCATGGGAGTTTACCCGCGAGCGCAAGCTGGGCCTGCACGTGGACGGCGCGCGCATCTTCAACGCCGTGGTGGAGTATGGCTGCGAGCTGCAGGATATCACCCAATATTGCGACTCGTTCACCCTTTGCCTCTCGAAAGGCCTGGGCACGCCCGTCGGGTCACTGCTGGTCGGTGACGCGGACTACATCAGGCGTGCGAACCGCTGGCGTAAGATGACCGGCGGCGGAATGCGTCAGGCCGGGATCCTGGCGGCGGCGGGGCTGTATGCCCTGAAAAACAACGTCGCACGGCTGAAAGACGATCATCAAAATGCCGCATGGATGGCCGCTCAGCTACGGGAAATTGGCGCTGAGGTGATGCGGCACGACACCAATATGCTGTTTGTTCGCGTGGGAGATGACAACGCGGCGGCGCTGGGTGCGTTTATGCAGTCTCGCGGAGTGTTGATTAACGCCTCTGCGGTGGTTCGCCTGGTGATGCACCTCGACGTAAGCCGTGAACAGCTCGCGGAAGTGGTGAAACACTGGCAGGCGTTTTTACAGCGTTAAGGAGCATCACGTGCCGCAACGTATTCTGCTGCTCGGAGCCAGCGGCTATATCGGCCAGCATCTGACCGTGGTATTAAGTCAGCATGGTCACCGGGTGCTGGCAGCGGCACGCAGCGTTGATCGCCTGCAAAAGCTGAACCTGCCCGGCGTCACCTGCCACAGTATCGATCTCAACTGGCCGACGGCGCTCCCCGCGCTGCTGGAAGGGGTCGATACCCTTTACTACCTGGTTCACAGCATGGGTGAAGGCGGCGATTTTATCGCCCATGAACGACAGGTGGCGATGAACGTGCGCGACGCGCTGCTGCAGACGCCGGTGAAACAGGTGATTTTTCTCAGCTCGCTGCAGGCGCCGGAAAACGAGCAGTCCGATCATCTGCGCGCCCGTCAGCTTACCGCGGAGATCCTGCGTGAAGCGCCGGTGCCGGTGACCGAGTTGCGCGCCGGGATCATCGTCGGCGCAGGTTCGGCCGCCTTCGAAGTGATGCGCGATATGGTTTACAACCTGCCGGTACTGACGCCGCCGCGCTGGGTACGCTCACGCACCACCCCCATAGCCCTGCCAAATTTGCTGCATTATCTGGTGGCGCTGCTGGATCACCCGACGGAACAGCACCGGGTGCTGGAAGCCGCCGGGCCTGAAATCCTGAGCTATCAGCAGCAGTTTGAGCACTTTATGCGCGTGAGCGGTCGCCGTCGCTGGCTGGTGCCGGTCCCCTTCCCGACCCGCTGGATCTCGGTCTGGTTTTTAAATGTGATCACCTCGGTTCCACCAACCACCGCAAAAGCGTTGATCCAGGGGCTGAAGCACGATCTGCTGGCTGACGATCGGGCGCTGCGCGCGCTGATCCCGCAGAGGCTGATCCCGTTTGACGACGCGGTTCGCACGACGCTGAAGGAAGAGGAGAAGCTGGTGAACTCCAGCGACTGGGGCTATGACGCGCAGGCCTTTGCCCGCTGGCGGCCGGAGTACGGCTATTACCCTAAGCAGGCAGGCTGCACCGTCAAAACGCAGGCCAGTCTGGCCTCACTGTGGGAGGTGGTCAATCAGATCGGCGGCAAGGAGCGCTATTTCTTCGGCAATATCCTCTGGCAAACGCGCGGCGCAATAGACCTGCTGCTGGGACACCGGCTGGCGAAAGGCCGTCCGTCCCGTCCATACCTGGAAGTGGGCGACACGGTCGACAGCTGGAAGACGATCATTGTTGAGACGCAAAAGCAGCTGGCGCTGCTGTTTGGCATGAAAGCGCCGGGGCTGGGACGTCTCTGTTTTACCCTGAAAGACCGCGGTGAGTGGCGTGAGCTGGACGTTCGCGCCTGGTGGCACCCGCACGGAATGCCGGGTCTGTTCTACTGGCTGCTGATGATCCCGGCGCATCTGTTTATCTTTCGGGGAATGGCCAGGCGCATCGCCAGCCTTGCAGAACAAAAGAAGGAAAAGATCTAAATAAAACTCTTATTCTTTCACCTTTCCCATTGCATACAGGCGTAATTCACGGAAGAATGCGCACGAAATTCTTTTCAACACAGTGGATTGATATGAAGGTACTGGTTACCGGTGCGACCAGCGGCTTAGGCAGAAACGCGGTCGAGTTTCTGCGCAACAAAGGTATTAGCGTCAGGGCTACCGGTCGCAACGAGGCGATGGGCAAACTGCTGCAAAAGATGGGCGCAGAGTTCGTCCATGCCGATCTGACGGAGCTGGTCTCCTCTCAGGCGAAAGTGATGCTCGCCGGCATCGATACACTGTGGCACTGCTCAAGCTTTACCTCTCCCTGGGGAACGCAGGAGGCCTTCGACCTCGCGAATGTCCGCGCCACCCGCCGTCTGGGCGAGTGGGCCGTTGCCTGGGGCGTGCGTAATTTTATCCATATCTCTTCGCCGTCGCTCTATTTCGATTATCACCATCACCGCGATATTCAGGAAGATTTCCGTCCGGCGCGCTTTGCCTGCGAGTTCGCCCGCAGTAAAGCCGCCAGCGAAGAGGTGATTGATCTGCTGGCTCAGTCTAACCCCCATACCCGTTTTACCGTCCTGCGCCCGCAGAGCCTGTTCGGCCCGCACGATAAGGTGTTTATCCCGCGTCTGGCGCAGATGATGCACCACTATGGCAGCGTGTTGTTGCCGCGCGGCGGCGATGCGCTGGTGGACATGACCTATTACGAAAACGCCGTCCACGCCATGTGGCTGGCAAGCCAGGTCGACTGCGATAAGCTGGTTTCCGGCCGGGCCTATAACATCACCAACGGTGAGCCAAAACCCCTGCGCAGCATTGTGCAGCGCCTGATCGACGAGCTGAATATCCACTGCCGTATCCGTTCCGTGCCTTACCCGATGCTGGATATGATTGCGCGCAGCATGGAGCGTTTTGGCAATAAGTCGGCCAAAGAGCCCGCGCTCACGCACTACGGCGTGTCGAAACTGAACTTCGATTTTACGCTGGACATTTCGCGGGCCGAAAATGAGCTGGGCTATAAACCCGTGGTGACGCTGGATGACGGTATTGTTCGTACCGCGGCGTGGCTACGGGATCACGGCAAGCTGCATCGCTAGCCGAACATCACCCCTGGCCGTATTTCTCGACCAGCGCTTCGGCTATCGCCACGCTTTCACAGTCGGCGTAGCCGTCCCATTTTTGCGGACGAAAATGCATCTGAAACGCCATAATCACCCGCTTCTGCTGCGCCGGGGTGATCGCATCTGGCACCTCATAACCGTAACGCGCTAATAAATCGAGCAGACGCTTCGCGTCGGCGGCCTGATAGCGCGGCTGCCCGTTGAGCAACGCGCTTACGCGGTCCGGATCCGGCCAGGCGCCGATCCCATGCTGCGCCAGTTCGCGCCACGGAAACAGCGGCCCCGGATCATCTTTGCGCTGCGGCGCGATGTCCGCGTGTGCCACCACGTTTTCCGGCTTAATGTGGTAGCGGGTAATGATGTCCCTGGCAAGCGGGATCAGCGCGGCGATTTGCGCAGGCTCAAACGGCGTAAAATGCTTCAGGCCGGCTGTCTTCTGCCAGCCACGGTTCTCCAGCTCAATGCCCACGGAGGTATCATTGATCCGGTTAGTGCCGCGCCAGAAGCTGATGCCCGCATGCCAGGCCAGTTCATTTTCCGCCACCAGCTGCCAGATGCGCGGTTTGCCGTCAGGCGCAGGCGGAACGGCGGGAATTAAATAGTGTGAGCTGACGTTTTTGTCGGTCAGGGTGGCCAGCGAGCGATCAAAGTCATCGGCGGTATAGTGAATAACCAGCACCTTGATGCGCGGGTAGGCTGCCTGCGCCTGATGGCGGGTATCGAGCTCGTAAGCGCCTTTATCCACAATGCCCTCTTGCGTGGCACAACCTGCCAGCAGCAGCGCCAGCAGGAGGAGGCTGAGCGAACGTCTCATCGGCGGGTTTTCACCGCCGTACTGCTGACGCTGACCATCAGCATACTGGCGTCTTTGCCAACCGTTTCGTAGTCGATATCGATGCCGACGACCGCGTCGGCGCCCAGCGCTTTCGCCTGCTCACCCAGCTCTTTAAAGGCGATTTCCCGCGCTTTGCGCAGCTCTTTTTCGTAGGCACCTGAACGCCCGCCAACGATGTCGCGGATCCCGGCAAAAAAGTCGCGGAAGATATTGGCGCCAAGGATAGCTTCCCCGGTGACCACCCCGCAGTACTCGATAATCGGTTGTCCTTCCAGGGTTGGCGTCGTTGAAAATTGCATCGTGACTCTCCTTCTTTAACCTTCAATGCGTTAGCACGCTACTCAGCCAGCATTATCGGTTCGTTACGCTATGATTGAAAGGATAGTTAACAAATAAGGAAATCAACATGCGCTACTCTGCTTTGACGCTTTTAGTGCCATGCGCGCTGGTACTCAGCGCCTGCACCACGACGGTTACACCGGCTTTTAAGGATATCGGCACCCGCAGCGGCCCGTGTATTGACGGCGGCCCGGATACCGTGGCGCAACAGTTTTATGATTACCGCATTCAGCACCGCAGCAGTGACCTCATGGCTCTGCGCCCTTACCTGAGCGACGGTCTGGCAAAACGGCTGGACGATGCAAGCCGTGACCCACAGCATAATGCGCTGCTGAGCGCTGACCCGTTCTCCAGCCGTACGACGCCCCCGGACCATGCGGACGTCGCCAGCGCGTCGACCATCCCAAACACCGATGCGCGAAACATTCCACTGCGGGTAACGCTAAGTCAGGGCAGCCAGCGCTGGCAGGATGAAGTTCTGATGATCCGCGAGGGACAGTGCTGGGCCATTGACGATGTACGCTATCTCGGGGGACGCGTAGATGCCCCGGCGGGCACGCTTCGCCAGTCGATTGAGAACCGCTAACCTCGCGGTAACGTGACGGTTAACCGCGTAAAATGTGCGGCATTTCGGACGGAATGCCGACATTTATACTCGCCGCCCTTACCCATCGATATTTTGTGCTATTTTTAGAGGGTGTTACGAGTTACATTTAACTTTTAACGCATAAATATTGCATAACTATTCTGTCAACGGTACTATCTGCGGCCTCAATTGCTATAGATTGCCTGGATGAGTAAAGACTGCCCCGATGAGTATTAAACTAAACGGCATTAACTGCTTCTACGGCGCACACCAGGCGCTGTTTGACATCACGCTGAACTGTCCTGAGGGCGAAACCCTGGTTTTGCTCGGCCCGAGCGGTGCAGGCAAAAGTTCTCTTCTGCGCGTCCTGAATCTGCTGGAAATGCCGCGCTCAGGTACGCTGGCCATTGCTGGTAACCATTTTGATTTTGCGAAAATCCCTTCCGATAAAGCGATTCGCGAACTGCGCCAGAACGTGGGCATGGTTTTCCAGCAATACAATCTCTGGCCGCACCTCACCGTGCTGCAAAACCTTATTGAAGCACCGTGTCGCGTGCTGGGTCTCAGTAAAGACCAGGCGATGGCACGTGCGGAAAAACTGCTCGAACGTCTGCGCCTGAAACCTTACAGCGACCGCTATCCCCTGCATTTGTCCGGTGGGCAACAGCAGCGTGTGGCGATTGCCCGTGCGCTGATGATGGAGCCTGCGGTTCTGCTGTTCGACGAGCCGACCGCGGCGCTGGACCCGGAAATTACCGCCCAGATCGTGAGCATCATTCGCGAGCTGGCGGAAACCAAAATTACTCAGGTCATCGTGACCCATGAAGTGGAAGTGGCGCGTAAAACCGCCAGCCGCGTGGTCTATATGGAAAACGGGTATATCGTTGAGCAAGGTGATGCGAGCTGCTTTACTGACCCGCAAACCGATGCCTTTAAAAATTACTTATCTCACTGATGTGTTAGGGAAAATGATAATGAAAAAAGTATTGATTGCCGCGCTGCTTGCTAGCATCAGCCTTTCCGCTACCGCAGCTCAGACCATCCGTTTCGCCACTGAAGCGTCCTATCCTCCGTTTGAATCCATTGATGCGAATAACAACATTGTTGGTTTCGACGTCGATCTGGCCAACGCCCTGTGTAAAGAGATTGATGCCACCTGTACCTTTACCAACCAGGCGTTCGACAGCCTGATCCCGAGCCTGAAATTCCGCCGTATCGACGCCGTGATGGCCGGTATGGACATCACGCCTGAGCGTGAAAAGCAGGTGCTGTTCTCGACTCCTTACTATGACAACTCCGCGCTGTTTGTCGGTCAGAAGGGCAAATTTAGCGCAATCGACCAGCTGAAAGGCAAGAAAGTCGGCGTGCAAAACGGCACCACGCACCAGAAATTCATCACCGATAAGCACCCGGAGATCACCACCGTTCCTTACGACAGCTATCAGAATGCGAAGCTGGATCTGCAGAATGGGCGTATCGATGCGGTGTTTGGTGATACCGCTGTCGTCACCGAGTGGCTGAAAGCAAACGACAAACTGGCCTCCGTCGGCGATAAAGTGACCGATAAAGATTACTTTGGCACCGGCCTCGGCATCGCCGTACGTCAGGGCAACACCGAGCTGCAGCAGAAATTCAACGCTGCGCTGGAAAAAGTGAAAAAAGACGGCACTTACGAAACCATCTACAACAAATGGTTCCAGAAGTAATTGCTGATGAATGAAATGTTTCCTTTAGCAAGCGCCGCCGGGATGACCGTCGGCCTTGCCGTTTGCGCCCTGATTATCGGCCTGGCGCTGGCGATGTTTTTTGCGGTGTGGGAGTCAGTAAAATGGCGTCCTGTCGCATGGCTGGGCTCAGCGCTGGTGACGGTGTTACGTGGACTACCGGAAATTCTGGTGGTTCTGTTTATCTATTTCGGCTCCTCACAGCTGCTGTTAATGCTGTCGGACGGCTTTACCCTCAATCTTGGCATTGTGCAGATCCCGGTGCAGGTGCAGATTGAGAACTTCGACGTCAGCCCGTTCCTCTGCGGCGTGATCGCGCTCTCCCTGCTCTACTCTGCCTATGCCTCGCAGACGCTGCGTGGTGCACTGAAGGCGGTTCCCGTCGGCCAGTGGGAGTCGGGTCAGGCGCTGGGACTGTCAAAAGCGGCGATCTTTTTCCGCCTGGTGATGCCGCAGATGTGGCGTCATGCCCTGCCGGGTCTGGGTAACCAGTGGCTGGTTCTGCTGAAAGATACCGCGCTGGTCAGCCTGATCAGCGTCAACGACCTGATGCTACAGACCAAAAGTATTGCCACCGGTACCCAGGAGCCGTTTACCTGGTACATCGTTGCGGCGGCTATCTACCTGGTGATCACGTTAGTGAGTCAGTACATCCTGAAGCGTATTGACCATCGTGCGACGCGTTTTGAACGGAGACCAGGCTGATGCTTGACTACTTACCCGAGCTGATGAAAGGGCTGCACACCAGCCTGACGCTAACCGTGGCGTCCATCATTGTGGCGCTGATCCTCGCCCTGATCTTTACCATCATCCTGACGCTGAAAACGCCGCTGCTGGTCTGGATCGTGCGCGGCTACATCACACTGTTTACCGGCACGCCGCTGCTGGTGCAGATCTTCCTGATTTACTACGGCCCGGGACAGTTCCCGTCGCTGCAGGACTACCCGGTTATCTGGCATCTGCTCTCAGAGCCGTGGCTCTGCGCCCTGATTGCCCTCTCGCTGAACAGTGCGGCCTATACCACACAGCTGTTCTATGGCGCGATCCGCGCTATTCCGGACGGTCAATGGCAGTCCTGCGGAGCGCTGGGGATGAGCAAAAAGGATACGCTGGCGATCCTGCTGCCCTACGCTTTCAAGCGCGCGCTCTCCTCTTACTCCAACGAAGTGGTGCTGGTCTTTAAAAGTACCTCGCTGGCCTACACCATTACCCTGATGGAGGTGATGGGCCACGGACAGCTGCTGTATGGACGCACCTACGACGTGATGGTGTTCGGCGCAGCCGGTCTGGTGTATCTGGTGGTCAACGGCTTGCTGACCCTGATGATGCGCCTTATTGAACGTAAAGCGCTGGCATTTGAGCGACGTAATTAAACGCCGGGTCGCAGGCGATACACCCCGACAAACGGGCCGGTTTACTACCGCCCGTTTTTTTTACCTCATTAATAATATTTAATCATTTTTATTGCATATAAATTCAATAAATGGCATTGTACGCCCAGGCCGCAGACACGGCGAATAAGACAGTTTGACAGACGGGAGCGATAAAATGAAAAAGGTTATTCTGGCCGCATTACTGGCCTCTTTCGCCGCAGGCGCATCGGCAGCAGATAAAATTAGTTTCGGCGTTTCAGCCACTTACCCTCCATTTGAATCACTGGATGCCAGTAACCAGATTGTCGGTTTCGATATCGACCTGGCGAAAGCGCTGTGCAAACAGATGCAGGCCGACTGCACATTCACTAACCATGCATTCGACAGCCTGATCCCGTCACTGAAATTCAAGAAATACGACGCGGTGATCTCCGGGATGGATATTACGCCGGAACGCAGCAAACAAGTCTCCTTTACCGACCCGTACTATGCAAACTCAGCGGTGGTTATTGCCAAAAAAGGCGAATACACGTCCTTTGACGATCTGAAAGGCAAACGCATTGGCATGGAAAACGGCACCACGCACCAGAAATACCTGCAGGACAAACATCCGGAAGTGAAAACGGTGGCCTACGACAGCTACCAGAACGCCATTATCGACCTGAAAAATGGCCGTATTGACGGCGTGTTTGGCGATACCGCGGTAGTCAACGAGTGGCTGAAAACCAACCCGCAGCTCGGCACCGCCACCGGGAAAGTGACCGACCCGCAATACTTCGGCACCGGTCTGGGCATTGCCGTACGTCCGGACAACAAGGCCCTGCTGGAAAAACTGAATGGTGCGCTGAAAGCGATTAAAGCGGACGGCACTTACCAGAAAATCAGCGAGCAGTGGTTCCCGCAGTAATTCCCTTTTGCCGGGTGGCCTGGTCTACGGGGAGTGGTTTGTAGACCAGGTTGGGCAACGCCTTCACCCGGCATCTTCACAGCGGTACGTAAAACTGAAAACGTGCCCCGGTTGCGGAGTCCAGCAGCCTAATCCCGCCCCCGTGCAGCTCAAGCATCCGTTTGACAATCAATAAGCCCAGCCCGCCGCGGTTTTCCCGCGACGCCTGCGGATTTAACACCGAAGGCCGCTGAAACAGCTGCTCACGCAGCGCAGCATCAACGCCCGCGCCGCTGTCGGCCACTTCAACCTGCAGCTGTTCATTCTCCTGCCAGACCGCCATGCGGATCTCACCGCCCGGCGGGGTATGACGTATCGCATTGTCGAGCAAGTTGGTGACCACACGCTCAATCATTGAGACATCGGCGAAAACCTGCGGTAACGGGCCTGGCACGTCGATGCGCAGCTGAAGATGACGCGTCTGCGTCGTCAGTTCAAACTTCTGCGCCACATCGGAGATCAGCTCCCCCATCGCAAAGCGTTCACGCTGCGGCTTGATCCCGCCGTGTTCCAGGCGCGCCAGCTCGAAAAGCTGCTGCGAGAGATGGCGAACCTTCTGCCCCTGGCGCAGGGCGACAGCAAGATATTGCTGATGCTCCTGCGCACTCAGGGTGGCCGATTTCAGCGACAGCGTCTCCAGATAGCCCAACAGAGAGGTGAGCGGCGTGCGCAGATCGTGGGAGATATTGGCGATAAACTCCCGGCGCTGACGATCGCTGTCCGCCAGCTGATCCCACTGCGAGGCAATCTTGCGCGACAACTCAATAAAGGTATTACGCAGCAGCTCCACCTCATTTTCAGGGGTTGACTCAACCGGCTGCGCCGCCAGTTTTTTAATCGCGCTAATGCTGTCCTGTTCGAGCCCGCTCACGTCGGTCGTTAACTGTTTTATTGGCCGGGTGATCCACGTTTTCACCAGCCACCAGGCGAGCATGCCGAAGACTGCCGCCAGCAGAAGCGAGCCGGCAATGGCCTCTTTCAGCACCTTTTGCCATGCGGTGTCGGCCAGCGCATTCAGGTCTTCCCCCTGCAGAATAATGTAGAGATAAAAGCGCAGATTACCGTTGACAAGCACCGGCGCGACGCTGAACACTTTGCGCTTGTCCAGACTTCTCGGGTCATCGCCATATACCGGAAAAGCCGCACCGGAGAGCAGGGTCTGCACCGGCGCGAGATCGATTTTCTGACGCCTGATATGCCCAGCCGGTGCCGCCTCCGCTACCAGCTCTCCCTGGGGGGAGATCAGATACAGCTCGACGCTGGGATTAAGGGTCATCAGCTTGTCAAACAGCGACTTCAGGCTTTGCCGGTCGATCTGGCCGGCGCTATCCACCAGCGGCTCGCTGCTGACAATCTGCTGTGCCAGTCCCGCGGAGAGACGCTGCACCATGGCGTCACCGTACTGCTTACTGCTGTAGAGCTGCACGCCGCAGGTCACAAACATGCACAGCACCAGGATGGCGCTGAAAACCAGGGCCAGGCGCTGGCTGAGGGTTAAATGGCTGATCATCTTTGCGGCTCCGCTTTTTCAACGGCAAATTTATAGCCTTTCCCCCAGACGGTCAGGATGATGTCCGGCTCGGCGGCATCTTTTTCAATCTTGACCCGTAAGCGGTTGATATGCGTATTGACCGTATGTTCATAGCCCTCGTGCTGATATCCCCAGACATGGTCGAGCAACGACAGGCGGGAAAACACTTCACCGGGATGGCGGGCGAACCAGTAGAGCAGATCAAACTCACGCGGGGTTAAATCAATCAGCTCCCCCTGCAGGCGCACTTCGCGCGCCAGCGGATCGATATCCATGCCGTGGCAACGAATGATGCCCGCCTCCAGACGCAGGTTCTGGCCCATCGCCTCCTGGCGCCGGAACAGGGCCTTAACGCGGGCAATCAGCTCCAGCACCGAAAATGGCTTAGGCAGGTAGTCATCGGCGCCCATCTCAAGGCCTAAAACGCGGTGTGTTTCGCTGGTACGCGCGCTGATGATGATCACCGGGAGATAGCGGGTCATCTGGCGGATGCGCCGGCAGATCTCCAGCCCGTCGACGCCCGGCAGCATCAGATCGAGGATCACCGCATCCCAGTGCTGTTTCTCCAGCTGAAGCAGCGCACGCTCGCCGTCCGCCTCATGCACGATCTCAAAGCCTTCATCTTTTAAGTTGAGGCTCAGGATAGTGGCTATATCGCCATCATCCTCAACCAGTAATATTTTTTTCGCGTTACTCATGGCTCACACCTGCGCCGTCTCATTAACGATGAGCTTACCTAATAATGCCCCGTGGAGTTATCACATTTTATTTAAACTTCCGTGAGGATACGGTGATCGAATGTGGCCTAGGCTGTGACCATTGCAACGGGAAACGAGGTCACCATGTCGGGATCATCAGCGAATATCCATCCCCTCTGGGTCCGGGTCTGTCACTGGATAAATGTTATTGCCATGGCAGCCATGATCTTCAGCGGCTGGCGAATTTATAACGCCTCCCCCCTGTTTCCTTTTACCTTTCCTGCGTCTTTTACCCTCGGCGGCTGGCTGGGTGGCGCGCTGCAGTGGCACTTCGCCATGATGTGGCTGTGGGGAATCAATGGCCTTGTCTACTGCATGCTGGGGCTCATCAGCGGACGATTTGCCCGGCAGTTTTTCCCGTTAACCGTCAAAGGGCTCCTCAGGGATGCCGGACAAGCCCTGCGCGGAAAACTGCAGCATGCGGATCTCCGGCAGTACAACATGGTGCAAAAGCTGGCTTATCTGCTGGCGATGGTGACCGGCGCAGGGCTTGTGCTCTCGGGGCTGGTTATCTGGAAATCGGTTCAGTTTCCGCTGCTTCGCGAAATTTTAGGTGGCTATGACGCCGCACGCTATATCCATTTTTTCTGCATGAGCGCCATCGTGCTGTTCATTCTGCTCCATCTCCTGATGGTGCTGCTGGTACCAAAAACGTTGCTGGCTATGCTGCGCGGTCGCTAAGGAATTGTCATGAAAAAGCCTGCCTTTTTGTCACCCCGGGATGCCGAATACCTGGTGAAAGACGCAGAAAAAATCGTCAACGCGCGGCGGCGCAATTTTCTGAAACAGGGCCTGACCCTCGGCGGGATCATGCTCCTCACCGGGTGCGATCTGAGCGACAACGACAGCGTTGAAAGCGCGCTATTACGCATGTCCCGCGTTAACGATCGCCTTCAGGCATTTCTGTTTAGCGATCGCCACCTGGCGCCCGAGTACCCGGAGAGCAAGATCACGCGGCCGTTTCCGTTCAACGCGTTTTATGACCGGGATCAGATCCCGCAGGTTGATGGCCGCGACTATCAGCTGATCATTCGCGGGCGGGTGCGCGACACGCGGCGCTGGTCATTGCCTGAGTTATACCG
>JAFACP010000195.1 GCA_023425455.1 Pseudomonadota bacterium
GTTGGTACTCACGGTCTGCACGTAACCTCTGGTCTTATCTGGATGGCGGTACTGATGTTCCAGGTATCCCGCCGCGGTCTGACCAGCACTAACCGTACACGTATCATGTGCCTGAGCCTGTTCTGGCACTTCCTGGACGTGGTATGGATCTGTGTGTTCTCTGTTGTCTATCTGATGGGGGCGATGTAATGAGTCATTCAAACGATCATGGCGCTTCCCACGGTAGCGTAAAAACCTACATGACAGGTTTCATCCTGTCGATCATCCTGACGGTGATTCCGTTCTGGATGGTGATGAGCGGTTCTGCTTCTAAGCCGGTAATTCTGGGCGCAATCCTGGTCACCGCGGTAGTTCAGATTCTGGTGCATCTGGTTTGCTTCCTGCACATGAACACTAAGTCCGATGAAGGCTGGAACATGACCGCCTTTATCTTTACCGTGATTATCATCGCTATCCTGGTAGTCGGTTCCATCTGGATTATGTGGAACCTTAACTACAACATGATGGTTCACTAAGAGCGGCGAGTATGTTTAAGCAATACCTGCAAGTAACGAAACCAGGCATCATCTTTGGCAACCTGATCTCGGTGATCGGAGGGTTCCTGCTGGCCTCGAAGGGCAGCATCGATTACACCCTCTTTATCTCTACGCTGGTCGGTGTGTCACTGGTTGTTGCGTCCGGTTGTGTATTTAACAACTACATCGACATGGATATCGACAAGAAGATGGAAAGGACTAAAAATCGGGTGCTGGTAAAAGGCCTGATCGCCCCTTCCGTCTCGCTGGTGTACGCCACCTTGCTGGGTATTGCTGGCTTTATGCTGCTGTGGTTTGGCGCTAACCCTCTGGCCTGCTGGCTGGGGGTGATGGGGTTCGTGGTGTATGTGGGCATTTACAGCCTGTATATGAAACGTCACTCCGTGTACGGCACGCTGATTGGTTCACTCTCCGGCGCCGCGCCGCCGGTGATTGGCTACTGCGCGGTCACCAACGAGTTCGACAGCGGTGCGCTGATCCTGCTGGCTATTTTTAGCCTCTGGCAGATGCCGCACTCCTACGCCATCGCGATTTTCCGCTTTAAGGATTATCAGGCGGCGAACATCCCGGTTCTGCCGGTGGTGAAAGGGATCTCGGTGGCCAAAAACCATATCACGCTGTATATCATCGCCTTTGCCGTCGCAACGCTGATGCTTTCGCTGGGCGGGTATGCCGGGTACAAATATCTGGCGGTCGCTGCGGCCGTGAGCGTCTGGTGGCTGGGTATGGCTCTGCGTGGTTACAAGGTGGAAGACGACAAAGTCTGGGCGCGCAAACTGTTTGTGTTCTCTATTGTCGCCATCACCTCGCTGTCGGTGATGATGTCCGTCGATTTTATGGTACCAGACTCACATAGCCTGCTGACTTACGTCTGGTAAGTTGCCGCAGGTGAATAAAAGGGTGCTTCGGCACCCTTTTTTATTCACTCTTGCCCGCCATTGCGGATGTAATATTTGTTAAATAAGCCTTTATTTACCCCGCCCTCTCCCCGCACTACACTATGGCCTGCTTTTGAACAGAGGTGGTAATGAACGATTATAAAATGACGCCAGGCGAGCTGCGCGCGACCTGGGGTTTAGGGACTGTCTTCTCGCTGCGGATGCTTGGCATGTTTATGGTCCTGCCCGTTCTGACCACTTACGGAATGGCGCTTCAGGGGGCCAGTGAAGCGTTAATTGGCCTTGCGATTGGCATTTACGGTTTAGCGCAGGCGATCTTCCAGATCCCGTTTGGTCTGCTCTCTGACCGCATTGGCCGCAAGCCGCTGATTGTTGGCGGGCTACTGGTGTTTGTGCTGGGCAGCGTGATAGCCGCCCTCTCCCACTCTATCTGGGGCATTATTCTTGGCCGCGCCCTGCAGGGCTCCGGGGCGATCGCCGCCGCCGTTATGGCGCTGCTGTCAGATTTAACCCGTGAGCAGAATCGCACGAAAGCGATGGCATTTATCGGCGTCAGCTTTGGCGTCACCTTCGCCATCGCAATGGTCCTTGGCCCCGTCATTACCCACCAGCTGGGTCTGCACGCGCTGTTCTGGATGATCGCCATGCTGGCGACCGTCGGTATCGCGGTGACCCTGTGGGTGGTGCCAGACAGCAAAAACCATGTTCTCAACCGTGAATCCGGCATGGTGAAAGGCTGCTTTAGTAAGGTGATCGCCGAGCCGCGCCTGCTGAAGCTGAACGTTGGCATTATGTGTCTGCACATCCTGCTGATGTCGACCTTTGTTGCTCTGCCAGGCCAGCTGGCCGCTGCGGGGTTCCCGGCAGCGGAGCACTGGAAAATTTATCTGGTGACCATGCTTATTTCGTTTGTCTCCGTGGTGCCGTTTATCATCTACGCCGAAGTGAAACGCAAAATGAAGCGCGTATTCCTTGGCTGCGTGGCGACACTGTTGATTGCCGAAATTGTGCTCTGGGGTTCCGGCCCGCATTTCTGGGAGCTGGTGGCAGGCGTGCAGCTCTTCTTCCTGGCATTTAACCTGATGGAAGCGCTTCTGCCCTCGCTTATCAGCAAGGAGTCGCCGGCTGGCTACAAAGGCACGGCGATGGGGATCTACTCCACCAGCCAGTTTATCGGCGTAGCCATCGGCGGCTCGCTGGGCGGCTGGATAGACGGTCAGTTTGATTCCCAGACGGTGTTTCTCGCGGGTGCGCTGCTGGCGACGCTCTGGCTGGTGGTTGCCAGCACCATGAAAGAGCCGCGTTACGTCAGCAGTTTGCGTATTGAGATCCCGCAGGAGATAGCCATTGACGATGCGCTGAAACAGCGGCTTGAAACCACCGAAGGGGTGAGTGAGGTGCTTATTGCTGCTGAAGAGCGTAGCGCCTATATCAAAATAGACAGCAAAGTGACCAATCGCTTTGAGGTTGAGCAGGCGCTGAAAGCCTGAAAAAATGCCCGGTGATACCGGGCATTTTTCGCTTAATCGCGGAAGTTCTTAAACTGGAACGGCTGCCCCAGATCGCCCCCACGCACCAGCGCCATCACGGACTGCAGATCATCGCGGGATTTACCGGTCACACGGATCTCTTCGCCCTGAATTTGCGCCTGCACCTTCAGCTTGCTGTCTTTGATGAGCTTAACGATTTTCTTCTGCACCGCACTCTCAATGCCCTGCTTCAGTTTGGCTTCCACAAACCAGGTTTTACCGCTGTGCACGAACGCTTCCGGCACATCCAGCGACGTCCCTTCAATACCGCGTTTTAACAGCTTGGCACGCAGAATATCCAGCAGCTGGTTGACCTGGAAATCAGACTCGCTCAACACCTTAATGGTCTTATTTGCGTCGTTCAGCTCAAACGTTGCCTCTACGCCACGAAAATCGAAACGTGACTCCACTTCACGGCTGGCGTTGTCCACGCCGTTACGCACTTCCTGGATATCAACTTCGGAAACAATATCGAAAGATGGCATCTTTTCTTCTCCCTTCACTTTTGTTGCGTTGCATAATACCCGCTACGAGGCCTATCCCCCAAATAATTCGAGTTGCAGGAAGGCGGTGACGGAGTCACTCAACAGAAGCTTAGCCGACGGCGCTATACTTAGGCCGTAACACCTGGCGCAGTTGCAGGTGAGGAGGAACAATGAAAATTACAGTGCTCGGATGCGGCGCTCTTGGTCAGCTTTGGCTTACCGCGCTTTGCAAGCATGGACACGAGGTACAGGGCTGGCTGCGCGTACCTCAACCCTATTGCAGTGTTAACCTGATCGCGGAAGATGGCAGTATCTTTAACGAATCACTCACCGCAAACGATCCTGACTTTCTGGCGCAAAGCGACCTGCTGCTGGTCATGCTCAAGGCGTGGCAGGTTTCAGACGCGGTAAAAGCGCTGGCCGCTCAACTCCCACCGACCTCGCCTGTTCTGCTGCTGCATAACGGCATGGGAACGATTGATGAGTTAAAACACATCCCTCAGCCGCTGCTGATGGCGACCACCACCCACGCCGCACGCCGTGACGGCAACATCATTGTCCATGTCGCCAGCGGCGTTACCCATATGGGGCCGGCGCGGGAGCAGGATGGCGATTACAGCTATCTGGCGGACGTGCTGCAGAAGGTGCTGCCGGATGTCGCCTGGCACAACACGATTCGTCCTCAGCTGTGGCGTAAGCTGGCGGTCAACTGCGTGATCAACCCGCTGACGGCGCTGTGGGACTGTCCCAACGGCGAACTGAAACACCACCCGCAGGAGGTCGCCCTCCTCTGCACAGAGATCGCCTGCGTAATTGAACGTGAAGGCTTACACACATCGGCAGACGATTTACGCTATTATGTCGAGCAGGTTATTGATAGTACGGCAGAAAACATCTCTTCGATGTTGCAGGACGTTCGGGCGTTACGCCACACTGAAATCGACTACATCACCGGTTATCTGCTTAAACGCGCCCGCGCACACGGCGTTGCCGTGCCGGAAAACGCCCGCCTGTATGATCTGATAAAACGTAAGGAGAGTGAGTATGAGCGCGTCGGCACTGGTATGCCTCGCCCCTGGTAGCGAAGAGACAGAAGCAGTCACCGCCATCGATTTGATGGTGCGCGGCGGCATTAAGGTGACCACCGCCAGCGTCGCCAGCGATGGCAACCTGACGATCGTCTGTTCACGCGGGGTCAAGATCCTGGCGGATGCGCCGCTGGTTGAAGTCGCCGATGGTGATTACGATATCCTCGTGCTGCCGGGTGGCGTGAAAGGTGCCGAATGTTTTCGCGACAGTCCGCTGTTAGTCGAAACCGTACGCCAGTTCCATCTTTCAGGGCGGATCGTTGCCGCAATTTGCGCCGCTGCCGGAACGGTTCTGGTCGCGCACGATATTTTCCCCATCGGCAATATGACCGGTTTCCCTGGGCTGAAGGAGACGATTCCGGAAGACCAGTGGGTGGATAAACGCGTCGTCTGGGATCCACGCGTTAACCTGCTCACCAGCCAGGGACCGGGCACCGCGATTGATTTTGCGCTGAAGATAATTGACCTGCTGGTCGGGCGCGAAAAGGCCTACGAAGTGGCGTCGTCGCTGGTGATGGCGGCAGGAATTTATAATTACTACGAAGCGTAATGCGTAAAAAAGCCGGGTCGTGGTTACCCGGCCTGCTGTTTCATACTTTTGCTGGCCGGGTAAGGCGCAATCGCCGCCCGGCACACTGCTTACGGGCGATACACCTTCACATTGGCAAAGCCCTGCTCACGCAGATAAAGCGCCTGCAGACGGCTCATTACGCCACGCTCGCACCACAGCAGGTAGGTTTTGCTCTGATCGAGATCGCCAAACCGGGTGCTCAGTTTATAGAACGGCAGTGATGCCACCTCCACGCCTTCCAGCTGCAGCGGTTTGTCATCCTGCTCGTCAACAGAACGAATATCCAGAATGACGTCGTTAGCCCCAAAGCCGCTCACCGTCTCAACCTCAACAACATCCTGTTCGGTCTGCTGGGCAATCTCACGGATATCGATGTTGGAGGCTTCTGCCACGACCTTCTCAAGAATGCCGAAATCGAAGTGCTCTTCTTCGGCTTCGATCTTCGCCTTCACCGCTTTCACCGTCGGGCTTTTTGAGATCACGCCACAGTATTCCGGCATGGTGCGGGCAAAATCTTCGGTACCGATCTCACGAGCCAGATCGATAATGTGCTCTTTGTCGTGAGAGATCAGCGGACGCAGGATCAGCGTATCGGAGACGTTATCGATAAGACGCAGGTTAGTCAGCGTCTGGCTGGAAACCTGGCCCAGCGCTTCGCCGGTCACCAGCGCCTGAACGCCGTAACGCTCCGCCACTTTTGAGGCCGCACGCACCATCATACGCTTCAGCACCACGCCCATCTGACCGTCGTCGACCTTCTCAAGGATTTCACCGACAACCGGTTCGAAGTTGATCGCCACAAAACGCACGCGGTGCGAGCTGCCAAAGCGGTTCCACAGGTAATGCGCCACCTGACGGACGCCGATTTCATGCGCGGCACCGCCAAGGTTAAAGAAGCAGTAGTGCACGCGGCAGCCGCGACGCATCAGCATATAGCTGGAGACGCCGGAGTCGAAACCGCCGGAGATCAGCGACAACACATCTTCCTGCGTGCCGATCGGGAAACCGCCCAGACCTTCGTAACGGCCTTTGACCAACAGCAGGCGATCGTTTTCGATCTCCAGATTCACGGTCACATCCGGGTGAGTCAGGCGCACGCGCGCGGACTCCACATGCTGGTTCAGACCGCCGCCAACATAACGCTCTACTTCAATCGAGCTAAACTCGTGCTTGCCGCGACGTTTTACGCGCACGCAGAAGGTCTTACCCTCGATCTGCTCGCGATATTGCACCAGCGCTTTTTCAAAAATGTCATGCAAAGAGGTGAACGGGACGTCTTCCACTTCCAGGATATGGTGGATCCCCGGAATGCGGGTCAGCGCATCGCGGATATCCTGACGTTTACTCTCGTCTTTGGCGCGAACCTCAACGTGATCCCAGTGGCGGACAACGGCCAGCGTTTCGTCGTAGTGCTTCAGAACGTTACGGATGTTCCCGGTGAGAATTTTAATAAAGCGCAAACGCACAGATTGGCTTTTGATAGTGATTTCAGGGAACAATTTAATGATAAACTTCATGGCGGCAATGTTTCTTAGGCAAGCCTGGTAAGGCTTGTAGTGGAAAATGATATTACAGCCCACACCCGTGGCTGCATCCAGGCGCGCAAGTATATCACCATCACGCGCCTCCTGTGCACATTGCGCGTTATTTGATAATTGCCCTGACTCCGTTACCATGTCGGGGCTGAGAAGATAAGAGTCAATTCACTATGCCGAAGAAGAACGACGCCCCAGCCAGTTTCGAAACTGCGCTGGCTGAACTGGAGCAAATTGTTACCCGTCTTGAGAGCGGTGATTTACCGCTGGAAGAGGCGCTCAACGAATTCGAGCGCGGCGTGCAGCTGGCGCGCCAGGGGCAGATGAAACTGCAACAGGCGGAGCAGCGCGTACAGATCCTGCTCGCCGAAACCGAAGATGCCGCGACCACGCCTTTCACACCGGACACCGAGTAAAATGGATTTCTCCACCCAGCTTGAGGCGTGTGTCCTGCGCGCCAACGACGCCCTGCGCCGTTTTATTGCACCACAGCCTTTTCAGAACACTCCTCTGGTTGAGGCGATGCACTATGGCGCACTCTTGGGCGGAAAGCGTCTGCGACCGTTTCTGGTGTATGCCACAGGCAATATGTTTGGCATCAGCCACACCACCCTGGATGCGCCAGCGGCGGCCGTTGAGTGTATCCACGCGTATTCACTGATCCACGACGATTTACCGGCAATGGATGACGACGATCTGCGTCGCGGCCAGCCAACCTGCCATATCCGGTTTGGCGAAGCCAATGCCATTCTGGCGGGCGATGCCCTGCAAACGCTGGCTTTTTCGATTTTGAGCGATGCGCCAATGGCCGAAGTGGCCGACCGCGATCGCCTCGCGATGGTTTCGGAACTGGCGATGGCCAGCGGGGTCGCCGGAATGTGCGGTGGACAGGCACTGGATCTGGAGGCGGAAGGACGTCAGGTTAATCTGGAACAGCTTGAACGCATTCACCGCCATAAGACGGGGGCACTGATCCGCGCAGCGGTTCGTCTGGGCGCGCTGAGCGCGGGTGAAAAGGGGCGTAACGCCCTGCCGATTCTGGACAAATACGCAGAAAGTATCGGGCTGGCGTTCCAGGTTCAGGATGACATTCTGGATGTGGTGGGCGATACTGCAACATTGGGAAAACGTCAGGGCGCAGACCAGCAGCTCGGCAAAAGTACCTACCCCGCCCTGCTGGGCCTTGAGCAAGCCCAACAGAAAGCCCAGGATCTCATAGCAGATGCTCGCCAGTCGCTGAATCAGCTGGCCGCGCAATCACTGGATACCTCGGCACTGGAAGCGCTAGCGGACTATATAATCCAGCGTGATAAATAAACAAACTATCTCAATGAGCCTTTGATGAGTTTTGATATTGCCAAATACCCGACACTGGCGTTAGTGGACTCCACCCAGGAGTTACGTCTGTTGCCGAAAGAGAGCCTGCCGAAGCTGTGTGACGAACTGCGTCGCTACCTGCTCGACAGCGTTAGCCGCTCCAGCGGGCACTTCGCCTCCGGACTTGGCACGGTTGAGCTGACCGTGGCGCTGCATTACGTCTATAACACGCCGTTCGATCGCCTGATCTGGGATGTGGGTCACCAGGCATATCCGCATAAAATTCTGACCGGACGCCGCGATAAAATCGGCACCATTCGCCAGAAAGGCGGCCTGCACCCATTCCCGTGGCGCGGTGAGAGTGAGTATGACGTGCTGAGCGTCGGACACTCCTCCACCTCCATCTCGGCCGGAATTGGTATTGCGGTTGCCGCCGAAAAAGAGAATAAGCAGCGTCGCACCGTGTGCGTCATTGGCGACGGGGCGATCACCGCAGGCATGGCTTTTGAAGCAATGAACCACGCGGGCGATATCAAGCCGGACATGCTGGTTATCCTCAATGATAACGAGATGTCTATTTCCGAGAACGTCGGAGCCCTGAATAACCATCTGGCGCAGCTGCTCTCCGGCAAGCTCTACTCCAGCCTGCGGGAAGGCGGAAAAAAAGTCTTCTCCGGCGTACCGCCGATCAAAGAGCTGTTAAAACGCACCGAAGAACACATTAAAGGGATGGTCGTACCGGGCACCTTATTTGAAGAGCTGGGCTTTAACTATATTGGCCCGGTGGACGGCCACGACGTGCTGGGGCTGGTCTCCACCCTGAAAAACATGCGCGATCTGAAAGGCCCGCAGTTCCTGCACATCATGACCAAAAAAGGGCGCGGTTGTGAACCGGCGGAAAAAGATCCGATCACCTTCCACGCGGTGCCGAAATTCGATCCAACCAGCGGCTGCCTGCCGAAAAGCAGCGGCGGCATGCCGAGCTATTCGAAAATCTTCGGCGACTGGCTGTGTGAAACTGCGGCGAAAGACAACACGCTGATGGCCATCACGCCGGCGATGCGTGAAGGCTCCGGCATGGTCGAGTTCTCAAAAAAATACCCTGACCAGTATTTTGACGTCGCCATCGCCGAGCAGCACGCGGTGACCTTCGCCGCAGGCCTGGCGATTGGCGGCTACAAACCGGTGGTGGCCATTTATTCCACCTTCCTGCAGCGCGCCTACGATCAGCTGATTCATGATGTCGCCATCCAGAAGCTGCCGGTCTTGTTCGCTATCGACCGCGCCGGGATCGTCGGCGCTGACGGCCAGACGCACCAGGGCGCATTTGATCTCTCCTTCCTGCGTTGCATCCCGGAGATGGTCATCATGACGCCGAGCGATGAAAACGAATGTCGTCAGATGCTCTTTACCGGCTATCACTATCAGGAAGGCCCCAGCGCGGTTCGTTATCCGCGTGGCAACGCCGTCGGCGTTGAGCTGCAGCCGCTGGAAAAAATCGCGATCGGCAAAGGGCTGGTCAAACGCCGTGGTGAAAGCGTGGCGATCCTCAACTTCGGCACCCTTCTGCCGGAGGCGGCAAAAGTGGCGGAAACGCTTAATGCGACGCTGGTCGATATGCGCTTTGTGAAGCCGCTTGATGAGGCGTTGATCCTGAGTATGGCGGAAGAGCATGAGGTGCTGGTCACCCTTGAAGAAAACGCCATTATGGGCGGCGCGGGTAGCGGCGTGAACGAGGTGCTGATGGCCCATCGCAAGGCGGTGCCAGTACTGAACCTCGGCCTGCCGGATTATTTCATCCCGCAGGGCACCCAGGACGAAGCCCGGGCGGCGATTGGCCTGGATGCAGCCGGTATCGAGGCTAAAATCCGCGACTGGCTGGCGTAATCCCTCCCCTTTCCGCTCCTGCTATGCTTAACGGTACTGTTTTACGCAATCAGCAGGAGCGGAACCATGCAATACAATACATTAGGAAAAACAGACCTTAAGGTTTCTCGTCTTTGCCTTGGCTGCATGACCTTTGGCGAGCCGGAGCGGGGGAAACACGCCTGGACGCTACCGGAGGAGAGCAGTCGCCCTATCATCAGGCATGCGCTTGACGGCGGGATTAACTTCTTCGATACCGCCAACAGCTACTCTGACGGCAGCAGCGAAGAGATCGTTGGCCGCGCCCTGCGTGACTTTGCCCGCCGCGATGAGGTGGTGGTTGCCACCAAAGTTTATCATCAGTCAGGCGATCTGGCGGAGGGGCTTTCCCGCGCACAGATCTTACGCTCGATTGATGACAGCCTCAGGCGGCTGAATATGGATTATGTCGATCTGCTGCAGATCCATCGCTGGGATTACAACACCCCGATCGAAGAGACCCTTGAAGCGCTGGACGATGTCGTCAAAGCAGGAAAAGCGCGCTATATCGGCGCCTCATCGATGCACGCTTCGCAGTTTGCTCAGGCGCTGGCGCTACAGACGCAGCACGGCTGGGCGCGCTTTGTCACCATGCAGGACCACTACAATCTCATCTACCGTGAAGAGGAGCGTGAGATGCTGCCGCTGTGCTACCAGGAAGGGGTGGCGGTGATCCCGTGGAGCCCGCTGGCGCGCGGTCGCCTGACCCGCCCGTGGGGGGAAACCACCGCCCGTTCGGTCTCTGATGAATTTGGCAAAACGCTGTACCAGGCAACGGAAGCCAGTGATGCGCAGATAGCTGAACGCCTTGCGGGTATTGCTGACGAAACCGGAGCCACGCGAGCGCAGGTAGCGCTGGCATGGCTGCTCAGCAAGCGCGGCGTGGCAGCACCGATTATCGGCACATCCCGGGAAGAGCAGCTTGATGAACTGCTGAATGCGGTGGATTTAACGCTGACGCCGGCGCAAATTGCCGAGCTGGAAACGCCGTACAAGCAGCATCCGGTGGTTGGGTTCAAATAAACCCATGCCGGGTAGCCGCAGCGCTTACCCGGCAAAACTCAACCGAAGTGATCGTATCCTTTCCAGTCGAGCGTGACCGGCGTCCCTTCGCGGACAAACTGCAGCCCTTCGCTGGCCGGTAAAATCTGGCCGATACAGGTAAACCGCGCCCCAAGATGGGCCAGTGCCACATCCAGCGTACCGCGGTTCAGTTCCGGCACCGTGAAACAGAGTTCATAATCCTCGCCACCGGACAGCGCCCAGCGCAGCGCCTGTTCAGGCTCCGCGTGACGCAGAAGTTGTTCCGACAGCGGGAAGTTGTCCAGCTCAACGCGGGCACCGGCCCCGCTGGCTTTCAGGATATGGCCGAGATCGGAGATCAACCCATCAGAGAGGTCAATCGCCGCGCTGGCGCGTTCACGCAGCGCCTGGCCGTGAAGAATGCGAGGCGTCGGACGCAGGTGGCGTTTCAGCAGATACGCCGCGTCGTCTGTATCGTCAACGCGTAACGCCTCCTGCAAAATCGCCAGCCCGGCCGCGCTGTCACCCGGCGTCCCGGTGACATAGATCCAGTCTCCAGGCTTAGCACCAGAGCGCTTGAGCGCCCGACCGACGGGCACATAGCCGTGGATCGCCAGCGTCATCGACAGCGGTCCGCCGGTCGTGTCGCCGCCAATTAACTGCATGTCATAGTAGTTAAGCTGCTCAAACAGCGCGTCGCTGAAGGCCTCAAGCCAGGCTTCATCCACATGCGGCAGAGTTAAGGCCAGCGTCAGCCACGCAGGATCGGCGCCCATCGCCGCCAGATCGCTCAGGTTTACCGCCAGCGCTTTATACGCCAGATCGGCCGGATCGATATCAGGCAGGAAGTGGCGTCCGCACACCAGGGTATCGGTGCTGATCGCCAGCGTCTGTTTTTCGGGAATATTGAGCAGCGCACAGTCATCGCCGATGCCGGTTTCAACATCAAGACGAGAGGTTCTGACACGGTCAAAATAACGGGCAATCAGTGAGAATTCGCCGCAAGCCATACGTTATGCCTCAGCAAAGAAAAGAAAAACCGGAGCCGCACCGCCGGTAAGGCGGTGCGAAACTCCGGTTTACGGATCACTTTTTGTGGGGACGGATAGCAGGCGCGGCTTTGTCGAGCACGCCGTTGACAAACTTGTGGCTGTCTTCTGCGCCAAAGGTTTTCGCCAGTTCGATCGCTTCGTTGATTGCCACTTTGTATGGCACATCGTCACGTTTAGACAGTTCAAACAGCGCAATACGCAACACTGCTTTCTCAACCTGCCCCAGCTCGTCGAGCAGACGGGAGAGGTATGGCTTCATCAGGCCATCGAGATACGCGCTATTAGTCGCCACTCCCGACAGCAGTTCACGGAAGTACAGCACATCAACGTCTTTAACGTCTTGTTCTGACAGGAACTGGTATTCAACATCAGCGATGTCGTTCTGGGACAACTGCCAGGAGTAAAGCGCCTGAACGGCACATTCACGGGCGCGGCGACGAGCAGCAGGTTTCACGGAATTCCCCTTACAAAAAATCAGGCCTTAATGGCTTTCAATACATTGATCATTTCAAGCGCGGTCAGAGCAGCTTCTGCGCCTTTGTTACCGGCTTTGGTGCCAGCGCGTTCGATGGCTTGTTCAATACTTTCGGTGGTCAGCACGCCAAATGCGACAGGAATTTCAGCATCCTGTGCAACGTGAGCCAGACCATTGCTTGCACCACCCGCAACATATTCGAAGTGCGCAGTGCCGCCACGAATAACAGTACCCAGCGCAATCACCGCGTCGTATTTACCGGTTTTTGCCAGCGCACCCGCTGCCAGCGGCAGTTCGTAGGCGCCTGGAACCCAAACAACGGTAATATTGTCATCTTTTACCTGACCGATACGTTTCAGCGCGTCAACCGCACCTTCCAGCAGGCTGTCGTTGATGAAGTTGTTGAAACGCGCAATGGTGATGGCGACGCGAGCGTCCGGGGTAGCTACAGCAGCTTCAATAATGTTCATACTCTTCCTTTACGGGTTCATTTGGCCCCGCAGGGGGGCGGATTTTATCATAATACTTTGCGTACTGCTTCCCTATTTCAGGGGCAATTACGCCTGCGTTAAATGGAGACAAACATCCGGTCCGACCGGACGTATCTCGCTAAATTTGAGCCGTGGCGCGTCGGAAAGCGCCTCCAGACCCGGCAGCGCAAACAGACCGCGCGCCTCGTTACCCAGAAGCTTAGGCGCGACGTAGACGATCAGTTCATCCACCAGCCCGGCCTGCAGCAGCGCGCCGGCAAGCGTCGGCCCCGCTTCAACCCAAATGCTGTTCACCTGCTGTTTGCCCAGCAACATCATCAGCACCACTAAATCGGGATGACCTTTATGCTCTGGCACCATCAGGCTTTTCACGCCCTGCGGCCATTCACGCGCGTCGTCCCGCGTGCGGGCAATCCAGGTTTCACCCGGCTGGTGCACAATGCGGTGCTCAGGCGTTACGCGATTCTGGCTATCAATCACTATACGCAGCGGCTGGCGCAGGTTGTCCTGCGGGTAGAGAGCCTGTGTATCGGCATTCAGCTCATCCCAGCGCACGGTCATGGCCGGATCGTCGGCCAGAACGGTTTCGCTGCTGGTGAGAATAGCATGGCTTTGCGCACGCAGACGTTGCACATCGCGCCTTGACTGTGCAGAGGTGATCCACTGACTCTCACCGCTGGCCATCGCCGTCCGGCCGTCCAGCGACGCGCCGAGCTTGAGCTGAATATAGGGAAAGCCGGTGCGCATGCGCTTGAGAAAACCCTTATTGATGGCTTCTGCATCGTGCATCATCATGCCGTGGCTGACCGCAATGCCCTCCTGCTGCAGACGGTAGAGCCCTCGTCCGGCCACCTGCGGGTTAGGATCCTGCATCGCCGCCACGACGCGCGTCACGCCGGCGGCAATCAGCGCCTCACAGCACGGCGGCGTCCGTCCGTGATGGCTGCACGGCTCAAGCGTGACGTATGCCGTTGCCCCGCGCGCCTTTTCACCGGCCATACGCAAGGCATGCACTTCAGCATGCGGCTCTCCCGCGCGGTAGTGAAACCCCTCACCGACAATCTGGCCGTCGTTGACAATGACACAGCCGACATTGGGGTTCGGATGGGTGGTAAAACGCCCGCGCTGCGCCAGCTTCAGCGCTCGCGCCATGTACATTTCATCCTGCATGGGCTTAATCCTGTAAGCGGGCGATCTCTTCGCCAAACTCTTTGATATCTTCGAAACTGCGGTAGACAGAGGCAAAACGGATGTAGGCGACCTTGTCGAGCTTTTTCAGCTGCTCCATCACCAGATTGCCGATCATTTTGCTCGGCACCTCGCGCTCGCCCAGGCCGCGCAGACAGGATTTGATGTGATTAAGCGCCATCTCGACATCGTCGGCGCTGACCGGCCGTTTTTCAAGCGCCTTCAGCATGCCGCTGCGCAGCTTCTCTTCATTGAACGGCTCACGCACGTCGTTGCTTTTTACCACGCGCGGCATCACCAGTTCAGCCACTTCAAAAGTCGTAAAACGTTCGTTGCAGACCAGACATTGCCGACGGCGACGTACGGATGAGCCTTCACCCACAAGGCGAGAGTCAATCACTTTGGTATCCACAGCGGAGCAGAATGGGCAATGCATACGGTATCCCTGGTATCCGGTTAACGGTTTTCTATTTTACCCTGAACTGGCCTGACAACAAAGGAAGAGCTTTTTGAGACAAAGGATCTATGCCGAAGGCCTGCGGTCTGTCTACCCTTACGGATATCTGTTATTTCAGGGAAACAAACGCCATGACAAGACGTTATCTCAGCATTCTGCTGGTGGGTAGTCTGTTCACACTGAGCGCCTGCGCGCAACAGACTGAAGTCCGCCAGATGAAACAAAGCGTGAATACGCTTAATACGGCGATGAGCCAGTTGAATCAGGAAACCATCAAAATTGCTCAGCAGAACGCGCTGAATGCCAAATCCAGCAGTGGAGTCTACCTGCTGCCGGGAGCCAACACGCCCGCGCGTCTGAACAGCCAAATCGGCACGTTGCGCATGTCGCTCGTCAACGTGGCGGCCAACGCGGACGGCACCCGCGCGACATTGCGCATTCAGGGCGAGTCTAACGATCCGCTGCCGGCCTTCAGCGGCACCGTGGAGTGGGGACAGATTCAGGGCACCACGGAAAACTATCAGGAAGTGAACGTGAAAAACCAGCTTATCAACGCCCCTGCCAGCATACTGGCCCCCAGCGATGTTGATATTCCCCTGCAGCTGAACGGTCTGAACCCCGATCAATCAGCCTTTGTCCGCATCCACGATATTCAGCCTGCCGCGCAATAACCTCCCCCTGCAGCGGAGTGCACGCTCACTCCGCTGACATTTACATTCCGCAAATATTGGCAACATAAATGCTTGCCGTTACAATCCACGCTGTTTAAAGTACGCAAACGTGAACGCAATCGATTACGTGCATGAGAAATATGTGAAACAACACATATTTTTGTGAGCAAGGATTCCTATAATAGGCTCCGCAGAAACACGAAATATTTAGAAACGCAATTCGCGCATCTTTCACTCCCGTAAGGGAATTTCAATCAGTGGCATGATTATGAAAAAAACATTACTCGCAGCTGGCGCTGTGCTGGCACTCTCCTCCTCTTTCACTGTTAACGCAGCGGAAAACGATCAACCACAATATCTCTCCGACTGGTGGCATCAGAGCGTTAACGTGGTGGGTAGCTACCACACCCGTTTCGGACCACAGATCCGCAACGATACCTACCTGGAGTACGAAGCCTTCGCCAAAAAAGACTGGTTTGATTTCTACGGCTATATGGATGCGCCGGTATTCTTCGGTGGTAACACCAACGCGAAAGGGATCTGGAACCACGGTTCACCGCTGTTTATGGAGATCGAACCGCGCTTCTCTATCGATAAACTGACCGGTGCCGACCTGAGTTTCGGTCCGTTCAAAGAGTGGTATTTCGCAAACAACTACATCTACGACATGGGCCGTAACGCTTCCGGTCGTCAGAGCACCTGGTATATGGGTCTCGGTACCGATATCGACACCGGCCTGCCAATGAGCCTGTCCCTCAACGTCTATGCCAAATACCAGTGGCAGAACTACGGCGCAACGAACGAGAACGAGTGGGATGGCTACCGTTTCAAAGTGAAATACTTTGTGCCCATCACCCAGCTGTGGGGCGGCAACCTGAGCTATATCGGCTTTACCAACTTTGACTGGGGCTCAGACCTGGGCGATGACAGCTTCCGTGACCTGAACGGTAAGAAAGCGCGGACCAACAACTCGATCGCCTCCAGCCACATCCTGGCGCTGAACTACGATCACTGGCACTACTCTGTTGTTGCGCGTTACTGGCACAACGGTGGTCAGTGGAACGACGACGCGAGCCTGAACTTCGGTAGCGGTGACTTCAGCGTACGTTCTACCGGCTGGGGTGGTTACCTGGTTGTCGGTTACAACTTCTAATCGACGGTAACGACGCCACAAGCCAGCCTGCGGGCTGGCTTTTTTATTGTTTAACCTTGCGCAGAAAATCCGCCAGCGAGCGGTCAGCGCTCTCGCTGAACCGCCTCTCCGTCGGCACAATATTGAGGCACCTGTCGAGACGGAAACAGCGGTAGTCATTGCGGCGCTCGCACCAGGCCGCCAGCAGCCAGCGCTCTCCCCAGAAGAAAAGCCCCAGCGGCTGAACCTCACGCTTTGAGAGTTGCCCGGCCTCATCGCGATAGTGCAGCATCAGCACGCGCTGGGCGGATATCGCCTGATGGAGCAGATCAAACCCGCTGCGCGAATGATGTTGCAGGGCAATATCCGGCGCATAGATCCGCGTCTGCTCGGCCTTACGTCGGCTCTCCTCCGGCAGGATCGCCAGCACTTTTTCCTGCGCCGATTCCAGCTCGCCGCGAAGCGATTCTCCACCCCAGGTTTTCAGCAGACGAATCGCCACAATCAGCGCCTCAGACTCCCGGTTTGTCAGCATCAGCGGCGGTAAATCAAAGCCCGACATCAGGCGGTAACCGCACCCCGCTTCGCCCTCCACGGGGACACCGGAAAGGGACAAATCGCGAATGTCGCGGTAAACCGTGCGCTCAGACACGCCGAGCCTCTCCGCCAGCTGCGCGGCCGTTGTCAGGCGTCGTCCCCGCAGGATCTGCACGATCTGAAACAAGCGGTCAGCGCGTCGGGCCATAGTGTTCTCCGGATTGGGTTTTATCTTCAGGCGGGCTGATGCAGACCCACGCGGTTGCCTTCACTGTCGGTAAAGAGCGCGATGGTGCCAATCCCCTTTGCTAACGCCAGCGGGCCAAAGACGCAGGCACCGCCCGCAGAGGCGATTCTGTCGAGCGTCGCCGCCAGATTGTCAGTATGCAGGTAAATAATAGCCCCCTGATGAGACGGTGTAATGCCGTCAAATTTTGCCAGCGCGCCGCCGATGGCCGGATCATCATGCGGAAAAACCGCGAGCTCGGCGCAGTCCATGCTCTCGCGACGCAGCGCGACCTGCATCACCGGCTCGTAGAACCGGATAGCGCGATCCATATCAGTGACCGGAATTTCAAACCAGTTAATCACACTTTTCATACTTCCTCCTGCCTGTTGTTTGGGTTCAGAAGGAGTCTACGACAGGGCTCCTGACAGCATACTGTCAGGAGGGGTGTCAGGCGTGGCAAAAAAAATCCCGGCCACCTGACCGGGATTTTGATCCGCTAAAACAAGCGTGTCTTACGGCAGAATTGACGGCTGATCCGCCCCTTCTTTTTCCACTTTCTGCTGCAGCAGGTGCTCGCGCTTCATCCCCAGCTTCAGCGCCAGCGCCGAGGCAACGTAGATAGAGGACGCGGTACCGATAGAGACACCGATCAGCATGGTCAGCGAGAAGCCTTCCAGTACCGGGCCACCGAAGAGATACAGCATCAGGATAACCATCAGCGTGGTACCGGATGTGATCAACGTACGGTGCAGCGTCTGCGTCAACGACACGTTGAAGATCTCGTACGGCGTACCGCGACGGATCTTACGGAAGTTTTCACGAATACGGTCCGATACCACGATGCTGTCGTTCAGCGAGTAACCGATGACGGACATCAGCGACGCCACGATAGTCAGGTCAACCTCAATGTGGAACAGCGACAGTATGCCCATGGTGATCACTACGTCGTGCGCCAGTGAGATAACCACCCCTGCCGCCAGTCGCCACTCGAAGCGGAAACCGACGTACACGAGAATACAGATCAGGGCCACCAGCAGCGCCATCGCGCCGGTCTGCGCCAGATCGGCACCAACACTCGGGCCAACGAACTCAATACGCTTAACCGCTGCGCTCTGGCTGGTCGTGTCGTTAATCACCTTAACGACTTTACTGCCCAGCTCCTGGCTGCCATTGGTATCGTGGACCGGCGGCATACGCACCATGATGTCGCGGCTGCTGCCAAAGTTCTGCAACAGCGGTTCATCAAAACCGGCTTTCTGCAGCGAATCGCGAACCTGATCGAGATCGACCGGTTTTTCCAGCGAGATCTCAATGACCGTGCCGCCGGTGAAGTCGAGACCCCAGTTAAAGCCTTTCACCCCCATCACGATGATGGAGAGAATCAGCAGTAAACCGGAAATGCCGAAGGCCCAGTAGTCCCAGCGCATAAAGTCCCAGACTTTACGGCCGTGGTTCAATTGTTCAACAGTATATTCCTGTGCCACAACGCACTCCTCAGATAGACAGCTTTTTGACGCGCTTGCCGCCATACAGCAGGTTCACGATGGCACGGGTGCCGACAATCGCGGTAAACATCGACGTTGCCACACCAATACCGGTGGTGATCGCAAAGCCTTTGATCGCGCCAGTACCCACTGCATACAGGATCAGAACCTTAATCAGTGTCGTAATGTTCGCATCAAAGATGGAGCTAAATGCCCCTTTGTAGCCTTCGTCGATCGCCTGCTGGACAGAACGACCATTGCTCAGCTCTTCTTTGATACGTTCGTTTATCAGTACGTTAGCATCGACCGCCACCGCAAGGGTGAGCACGATCCCCGCAATCCCCGGCATACTGAGCGTTGCCCCTGGCAGCAGGGACATAATGCCGACGATCAGCACCAGGTTGGCAATCAGCGCGGATGTCGCGATCAGGCCAAACTTCTTGTAGAAGAAGATCATAAAGATGATGGAGATCGCCAGACCCGCCAGACAGGCTTCCAGGCCCTGCTTGATATTCTGCAGACCCAGGGTCGGACCAATCGTCCGCTCTTCAACAATCTGAATTGGCGCAATCAGCGCACCGGCACGCAACAGCAGCGAAAGCTGACGCGCTTCGTTTGGATTGCTGATACCGGTAATACGGAAGCTGTTACCCAGACGAGACTGGATATTGGCGATGTTAATCACCTCTTCCTCTTTCACCAGCACCGCACGACCGTTGGCATCTTTCTTACCGCTGTCTTTGTACTCAACAAACAGGGTCGCCATCGGCTTGCCGATATTGTCCTTGGTAAAGTTAGACATGATGTTACCACCGGCGCTGTCGAGCGAGATATTCACCTGCGGCTGGTTGTATTCATCCTGGCTGGACGTGGAGTCGGTGATGTGATCCCCGGTCAGAATCACGCGTTTGTACAGCACCACCGGCCGACCTTCGCGCGTCTCTTTCACTTCTGAATCACCCGGAACACGCCCGGCAGCGGCTGCAGCCTGATCGACGTTGGTATTGACCAGACGGAACTCCAGCGTTGCCGTCGCGCCCAGAATCTCTTTCGCACGCGCGGTATCCTGAATACCCGGCAGTTCAACCACGATACGGTCAGCACCCTGACGCTGTACCACCGGTTCAGCCACGCCTAACTGGTTAACACGGTTGCGCAGAATGTTGATGTTCTGCTGAACCGCATACTCACGCGCCTCTTTCAGACGCGCATCGGTCATGACCGCACGCAGCTGGTTGCTGCCCTGCGCGGAGATCACCAGATCGCGGTGACGCGCGGTGAGATAGTCAATGGCCTGGTCACGTGCCGCAGCGTCGCGGAACGTAATGCTCATACCGTAGTTATCTTCTTTACGAACGGTGGTGTAAGCGATGCCCTTATCGCGCAGATCGCTGCGCAGGCTGTCGATGTTCTGTTCCTGCAGTTTACCGAGCGCGGTATCCATATCCACTTCCATCAGGAAGTGCACGCCGCCGCGCAGGTCAAGACCGAGTTTCATCGGCTCGGCATTAATCGCGGCTAACCAGCGCGGGGTTGCAGGAGCAAGGTTAAGCGCCACGACATATTTGTCACCCAGCACGCCCATCAGCGCTTCGCGTGCGCGGAGCTGCGTGTCGTTGGTGTCGAAGCGAGCAAGAATAGCGCCCTCTTCCAGTGCCACAGACTTAGCGGTAATTTTTTCTTCTTGTAACGTTTTCTGGACCTGGATCAGCGTTTGCTCACTGGCGGCGACGCCGCGCACGCCAGTGATTTGAACAGCCGGATCCTCACCATACAGGTTGGGAAGCGCGTACAGCAGGCCGACGAGAATCACGACGACCAGCATGATGTACTTCCACAAAGGATAACGGTTTAACACGGCAGTTCCCTTTGGGAAAAGTTGGGATTACAGCGCCTTCATAGTGCCTTTCGGCAGAACGGCAGCTACGAAGTCACGTTTGATAACCACTTCAGTGGTATCGTTCAGCGCGATCGCAATGTAGCCGCTTTCCGCCACTTTGGTTACGCGGCCAACCAGACCACCGTTGGTCAGCACTTCATCGCCTTTGGCGATAGAGTCCATCAGCTTTTTGTGCTCTTTGGTACGCTTCTGCTGTGGGCGCAGGATCATGAAGTAGAAGATCAGACCGAACACAACCAGCATCAGAATCAGAGACATCGGGCTGCCTTGCGCCGGTGCACCTGTTGCCGCTACCGCATCAGAAATAAAAAAGCTCATTCAAATTCCCTCATTATTAAATTAATCAACGTTCAAAGGTGGAACATCCCGACCCTGACGTTGGTAAAAATCGGTCACGAAGCTCTCTAATTTACCCTCTTCGATAGCCTTACGTAAACCAGCCATTAAGCGCTGATAGTAACGAAGATTATGAATGGTATTGAGACGCGCCCCTAAAATCTCATTGCAGCGATCGAGATGATGCAGGTACGCGCGAGAATAATTGCGACAGGTATAGCAATCGCACTCTGCGTCGAGCGGGCTGGTGTCACTCTTATGCTTCGCGTTACGGATTTTCACTACGCCATCGGTAACAAACAGATGACCGTTACGCGCGTTACGGGTTGGCATCACGCAGTCGAACATATCAATGCCGCGACGTACGCCTTCCACCAGATCTTCTGGTTTACCTACACCCATCAGGTATCGTGGTTTATCAGCCGGGATTTGCGGGCAGACATGCTCCAGAATGCGGTGCATATCTTCTTTCGGCTCACCGACAGCCAAACCGCCGACAGCGTAGCCATCAAAACCTATCTCTACCAGACCTTTAACAGAGATATCACGTAAATCTTCGTAAACACTGCCCTGAATAATACCGAACAGCGCATTTTTGTTCTGCAGGGAGTCAAAACGGTCGCGGCTGCGCTTCGCCCAGCGCAGGGACATCTCCATAGAGCGCTTTGCGTAATCCCAGTCAGCCGGATATGGCGTACATTCGTCGAAGATCATCACGATATCGGAGCCGAGATCGTACTGAATCTCCATCGATTTTTCCGGATCGAGGAAAATAGGATCGCCATTGATCGGGTTGCGGAAATGCACGCCCTGCTCGGTGATCTTGCGGATATCGCCCAGGCTGAAGACCTGGAAACCGCCGGAGTCGGTGAGGATCGGGCCTTTCCACTGCATAAAGTCGTGCAGATCGCCGTGCAGCTTCATGATCTCCTGACCCGGGCGTAGCCACAGGTGGAAGGTGTTGCCGAGGATAATCTGCGCACCGGTGGCTTCCACTTCTTCCGGCGTCATCCCTTTGACGGTGCCGTAAGTTCCGACGGGCATAAACGCGGGGGTTTCCACCACGCCGCGATCAAACACCAGCCGACCGCGACGCGCGCGGCCGTCGGTGGTATCAAGTTCAAATTTCATTTCAATTCCTCTGTGCCAGAAAAACAGTCCGACACACTAATCTGCTGCCGCGGACTTATTCCCCGACACGCTCATTCAAAGCCTGCGGATTGTACGTGATAAACATCGCGTCCCCGTAGCTAAAAAAGCGATATTTTTGTTCTACCGCAGACTTATACGCCGCCATCGTGTGCTGATATCCGGCAAAGGCAGAAACCAGCATAATCAGCGTCGATTCAGGCAGATGGAAGTTGGTGACCAGCGCGTCAATCACGTTGTACTGGTATCCCGGGTAAATAAAGATCTGGGTATCGCCGAAGAACGGCTCAATCAGGTCATTTTTGGCAGCCTGCGCGGCGCTCTCCAGCGAGCGTACCGAGGTTGTACCAACCGCAATTACACGGCTGCCGCGGGCTTTCGCCGCCAGCACCGCATCAACAACCTCTTGCGGCACTTCGGCATATTCGGAGTGCATGATGTGCTCTTCGATGCTGTCGACACGCACCGGCTGGAAGGTCCCCGCGCCGACGTGCAGCGTCACGAACGCCATCTCAACCCCTTTTGCGCGCAGTTTTTCAAGCAGAGGCTCATCAAAGTGCAGACCCGCCGTCGGCGCCGCTACCGCGCCAGGCTTCTGGCTGTAGACCGTCTGGTAGAGTTCACGGTCGGCCTCTTCGTCCGGGCGCTCAATGTACGGCGGCAGCGGCATATGGCCGATGGTGTTGAGAATATCCAGCACCGTGCGCGGGTCATTGAACTCCACTTCGAACAGCGCATCGTGGCGCGCGGTCATGGTCGCGCGGATGCTCTCGTCATCACCCAGCAGCAGCTCCGCACCAGGCTTTGGCGCTTTAGAGGCACGAATATGTGCCAGAATACGTTTATCATCGAGCATACGTTCGACCAGCACTTCAATCTTACCGCCGCTGGCTTTACGACCAAACAGACGCGCCGGGATCACGCGGGTATTGTTGAACACCAGCAGGTCGCCCGGGTTGAGCTTGTCGAGCAAATCGGTGAAAGTACCGTGCGTCAGCGCCCCCGTCGGCCCATCCAGCGATAATAAGCGACAGCTACTGCGCTCCGGCACAGGATAGTGAGCAATCAGGGATTCAGGTAGTTCAAAGGAGAAATCGGCGACGCGCATGACGTATACTCGTGACTTAAAAACAGGCGGCATAGTCTAGTGCCCACACCCTTTTGCTGCAACAACTAGCCGTATCCGGACACCTAAAACGCATGAATTTTCTCGCTCACCTGCACCTTGCTCATCTCGCTGACAGCTCCCTTTCCGGCAATTTGCTGGCTGATTTCGTTCGGGGAAACCCCGCAGAGGCCTGGTCCCCGGAGATCGTCGACGGGATTTTTATGCATCGCCGTATCGATGTGCTGACCGATAACCTGCCCGAAGTGCAGGAGGCGAAAGCGTGGTTTCGCCCGCACACGCGTCGCGTTGCGCCGATCACGCTGGATGTGATGTGGGATCACTTCCTGTCACGTCACTGGGAGCAGCTATCGCCGGAGATGCCATTACCTGAATTCGTGCGCTACGCCCGGCAGCAGGTCGCGATGATTTTACCGGATTCGCCGCCGCGCTTCGTCAACCTGAATAACTACCTGTGGTCTGAGCGCTGGCTGGAACGCTATCGCGAAATGGCTTTTATCCAGGATGTGTTGCACGGTATGGCCAGCCGTCGCCCGCGGCTGGACGCCCTGCGTGACTCCTGGCACGATCTCGACGCGCATTACGCGGCGCTGGAGATCCGCTTCTGGCAGTTTTACCCGCAGATGATGGCCCAGGCGAAAAACAAACAACTTTAATGAAACTGTCATTGATAGGCGAAAGCTTGCTGAACGATTGTCAGTGCCTCTTTGTCTTCCGCCTGAACACTCTCTATACTGGCCGGCGTTGCGTTCCAAATAACCTTAGTATCTACAGGAGAATCATATGGTTCTGGTAACTCGTCCGGCTCCGGATTTTACAGCTGCAGCAGTTCTGGGCAACGGTGAAATCGTTGAAAACTTCAACTTCAAACAGCACACCAACGGTAAAGCGACCGTTCTGTTCTTCTGGCCAATGGATTTCACTTTCGTTTGCCCGTCTGAACTGATCGCCTTCGACAAACGTTATGAAGAATTCCAGAAGCGTGGCGTGGAAGTGGTTGGCGTCTCCTTCGACTCTGAGTTTGTACACAACGCATGGCGTAACACCCCTGTCGACAACGGCGGCATCGGTGCGGTGAAATACGCAATGGTTGCGGACATCAAACGCGAAATCCAGCAGGCTTACGGTATCGAACATCCGGACGCTGGCGTTGCGCTGCGCGGTTCCTTCCTGATCGATGCTAACGGTATCGTGCGTCACCAGGTGGTGAACGATCTGCCGCTGGGGCGTAACATCGACGAAATGCTGCGTATGGTTGACGCGCTGCAGTTCCACGAAGAGCACGGTGAAGTGTGCCCGGCTCAGTGGGAAAAAGGAAAAGAAGGTATGGCGGCCTCTCCGGAAGGCGTTGCTAAATACCTGACCGAGAACGTATCCAGCCTGTAATCGGCACGGTTTACGAAGAAGGCCCGCTTATGCGGGCCTTTTTATTTAGAACGCGACGCACGAACAGCCTGCCCCCCAGAACGCCTGTTCATCCGACACCGGAATCGCCGACTGGCGCGCAATGCCGTCAGTACCGATTCAATGCCCTTGCTCTCCTCTTCGGCCACGCTGAAGCCGTTTTTCAACAGCAGCGCCAGGAATGTCAGGCACACCTCCGTCCACCGGACTGAAACGATGCGTTTTTTTAGCGCCTGCTGCTTTGACTGCCGCTGCAAACGCATTATCTTCGTAGGCCAGATATCACCGCTAAAACTTGTTGTCTCTACTGAAATTCAGAACAACTTTGGGTGATATTCTGCAACCGGCAGCAATACCGGTTGCAGAGAAGGATCACTTTCCGAACCAGACGGACGCGGAAATGGCAGGTAATGAGAGGATGCCTTCCTGAAGTGCGCTGTTTCCCTCTTTTAGCTGCCACGCCTTCACCTTAAGCAGCGGCGAATCATCCAGTACCACTTCGCAGGCTTCACCCCGGTTAATGGCCACCAGCACCCGCTGCTGATGGTAAACGCGGACAAACACCACCACGTTATCGTGGGCGTAAACCACCTGACAGCCGCCGTAGCGCAGGGCCTGACTCTGTTTACGCAGCCGCGCCAGACGCTGGTAAAGGCCTGACAGCGCTTTGTCCTGCCTGCGTTCGTCCCACGGGAATGTCTTGCGGCAGAACGGATCGTTATCGCCGTCCAGCCCCACTTCATCACCGTAGTAAATACAGGGCACACCCGGCCAGCTGAACAGCCAGGTGACCGCCAGCGGCAGGCGGGCCACATCCTTGCCGAGCAGGGATTTAAAACGCGCGGTATCGTGGCTATCAAGCTGGTTAAACATCCGCAGCTGCTGCTGGTGCGACAGGCTGGCGCGGTAGTTGTCCATCCACGCCATGCAGGTCTCCGCATCGATATGATTCGGATCACAGGAGATATCGGTATTGGCGAGAAAACCCCACAGCGGGAAGGTAAAGCCGCGATAGTTCATCGCCGCATCTTCAGCATCCGCCTGCAGCCACTGGCGCGCATCGCCAAAGTGTTCGCCGAAGACAAACGCCTCAGGCTGCGCGACTTTTGCCGAACGGGTGATCCCGGCGACGTGCTGCATATTGTTGCGCGCCCCACCCGCTTCACCGAGCATATGCACCACATCAAGACGCCAGCCGTCCATATTCCACGGGGCTTTCAGCCAGTGACGTACAATGCTGTCTTCACCCCCGTAGATCTCGTTCACAAGAGACGGCGACCGGAAATCGAGCTTCGGCAGGCTGGCATAGCCCAGCCAGTCCAGCGCGCGGCCCGCGTCATCAAAGCTGTACCACTCGCGCTGGGGCGAGTCCGGGTTGTGGCAGGCGCCGCCCGGCGACTGGTGGTGTCGATCAAACCAGGCGTGTGAGTCGCCGCTGTGGTTGAACACGCCGTCCAGCACCAGCCGCATCCCCTCTTTTTGGGTGCTCTCCCTGAGACGCAGCAGCGCGGCATCCCCGCCAAACTGCGGGTCGACGTGACGATAATCTTCGGTGTCGTATTTGTGCACGCTGGGTGCCGTAAATATCGGGTTGAGGTACAGCGCGGTGACGCCCAGCGCTTTCAGGTACGGCAGTTTTTCCCCGATCCCGTCGAGATCGCCGCCGTAAAATGTCGAACCACCCGCCTGCGCACTCAACGGTTCATCCCAGGATTTGCGAATAATATCGTGGCCGGCGGCGTGGTGAAAATAGACCGTCTCCGGCTGCTCGCCGCGCGCCTGGCTGCGGGCAAAACGGTCGGGGAAGATCTGATAAAAGATCTGATCGTAAACCCACTGCGGGCCGCTGTCCGGACAGTCGACGGCAAACTGCTCCAGCCTTGCCGGAGGGAAACGGTTCAGCCCCTGCGGGGTAAACCACAGCTGGCGGTTATTCCACAGCAGCTTGAAGCTGTAGCGACGGCGCGGCTGCCCGCTAAGCAGATCGATATTCGCCCGCCAGGCCGTAACCCCTGGCTGCGGCTGGCTGCGCTGCCGGTGCATCTTCAGCGCGGTCTCTTCGTTGTCGATCTCTGTGCGGAGCATCACCCGTTCAGGCTGATTCTCTCCCGCCAGCCAGAGCGTAATCACAAGGTTGTCTTTGTTTTGCTTAACAAATGGGGCAACCGGAAGGTGCCAGGCGTTTAACATCACGAATCCCCTTTGATGAAATTGACGTCACCTTGCCACAGGGTGATGAAGGTTAGCTCATCATGATGCGCTTTATTGGGGGAGGAGGACGGGGGAGGAGGTGTCAGTGCGGAGTGATACCCTCTCCCCTGAGAGGAGAGAGGGTTATCGGTGCACGCGTGTTTGTCGTGCCCCCAGCCCACGGGGAGAGGGAAAAGGGGATTACTGCGCTTGCGCCAGCTGACGGTCCCGGCGGCATTTAAACATCCAGCCCAGCAGCAGCAACGCAATCCACGCAAAACCCACGTACAGCGAGATACGGGTATCCGGGTGGTAGCCAATCAGGCCAATAATCAACACCAGGAAGATAACCCCTGTCACCGTCGTGGTCACTCCACCCGGCACTTTGAACTTCAGCGCGCGGACCTCAACAGGCGACAGGCGGCGGCGGAAGGCGATCTGCGACAGCAGGATCATGATCCACACCCAGACGGTGGCGAAGGTCGCCAGAGAGGCGATCACCAGGAAGACGTTTTCCGGCATGATGTAGTTCAGGTAGACCGACAGCAGCAGGGCGACGGTCATCACCATCACCGTCACCCACGGCGTACCGCGACGCGAGGTTTTCGCGAACACTTTCGGCGCGCTGCCCTGCTCTGCCATACCATGCAGCATACGGCCAACGCCAAAGACGTCGCTGTTGATGGCCGACAGCGACGCCGTCAGCACCACAAAGTTAAGAATGCTGGCGGCGAAGGCGATCCCCATATTCTGGAAGGTCAACACAAACGGGCTACCGTTAGTGCCCACCTGGTTCCACGGATAGATGGACATGATCACAAACAGCGTCCCTACGTAGAACACCAGGATGCGCATCGGCACCGAGTTAATGGCGCGCGGAATCGACTTCCCGGGGTCTTTCGCTTCCCCGGCGGTAATACCAATAATTTCGATACCGCCGTAGGCAAACATCACCATCTGCAGCGACATCACCATCCCGAGCCAGCCGTTGCTGAAGAAGCCGCCGTGACTCCACAGATTATGGATCCCCGTCGGCTCGCCGCCGTTGCCAATCCCCCAGATGATGATGCCAAAACCGGCGACAATCATGATGATAATGGTGGCCACTTTAAAGAAGGAGAACCAGAACTCCAGCTCGCCAAAGACCTTCACGCTCATCAGGTTCACGGCGCAGATGATCAACACCACGCTCAGCACCCAGATCCAGTGCGGCACCGCCGGGAACCAGACGCCCATATAGATGCCAAAGGCGGTGACGTCGGCAATCGCCACGATCAGGATTTCAAAACAGTAGGTCCAGCCGGTGATGAAACCGGCCAGCGGGCCAAGGTTCTCCTGGGCATAACGTGAAAACGAGCTGGCGGACGGGTTATGAACCGACATCTCCCCCAGCGCGCGCATGATGATATAGGCCGCCGCGCCGCCGATGATGTACGCCAGCAGAACGCTCGGACCGGCCATTTTTATGGCATCTGCCGAGCCATAAAACAGACCGGTTCCAATAGCGGAGCCCAGCGCCATAAAGCGAATGTGGCGTGTGCTTAACCCACGTTTGAGTTTGTTAGTGCTTTCCATTTAACTCTTGCCATTCAACACAAAAAAAACAAAAAACCACGGGGCCTTAAGCCCCGTGGTTAAACAGTTTGCTGCCGTTGATTAATGGGCGTTCGATGTAACCTGACGCCCTGCGGCACGGTCCCAGACAATGGCCAGAACCAGTGCGACAACGGTCGGCATCAGCCAGGCCAGACCTTGATCGGACAGCGGCAGACGCTGTGTCCAGGCCGGCAGTATTTCGCTGAATGCCGATGCTTTAATCCCGTCAAGGATACCAAAAAGCAGGCTGATGAACATCGCCGGGGCGATAATTCGCGCGGAATTGTTCCACCACGGGCGGGTGAAGCTC
>JAFACP010000201.1 GCA_023425455.1 Pseudomonadota bacterium
GCGCATAACCTGGCACAGGTCCGGGACAAAATCTCAGCCGCTGCAGCACGTTGCGGCCGTTCTTCAGAAGAAGTGACATTACTTGCCGTTAGCAAAACTAAGCCTGCGAGCGCCATCGCAGAAGCGATTGACGCAGGCCAGCGTGCGTTTGGCGAAAACTATGTGCAGGAAGGCGTCGACAAAATTCGTCACTTCCGCGAAACAGGCAATGCGGATCTGCAATGGCACTTTATTGGCCCGCTGCAGTCGAACAAAAGCCGTCTGGTGGCCGAACATTTTGACTGGTGTCATACCGTCGATCGCCTGCGTATTGCCACCCGTCTTAATGACCAGCGTCCGGCGGAGATGCCCGCGCTGAACGTGCTGATTCAAATCAATATCAGCGACGAAAACAGCAAATCCGGGATCCCGCTGAGCGAGCTTGACGCACTGGCGGCAGAGGTTGCGGCGCTGCCGCGGTTAACCCTGCGCGGAGTGATGGCCATTCCGGCGCCCGAGTCAAGTTATGAAAGGCAGTTTGCCGTGGCACAGCAAATGGCGGTAGCATTTGAGGCGCTCAAGGCGCGTTATGCGACAGTAGACACGCTGTCACTGGGCATGTCGGATGATATGGAAGCCGCTATCGCGGCAGGCAGCACGATGGTGCGCATCGGTACCGCAATTTTCGGTGCGCGCGACTACACCCAATAATAAGGAAACCTGAGGAACGCCATGAAGACGTTGACTTTCCTGCTCTCCACGGTCATTGAGCTCTATACGATGGCGCTGTTGCTGCGCGTCTGGATGCAGTGGGCCCGTTGTGATTTTTATAACCCCTTTTCGCAGTTTGTGGTGAAAATTACCCAGCCGGTGGTGGGGCCGCTGCGCCGTATTATCCCGGCAATGGGGCCCATCGACAGCGCGTCGCTGCTGGTGGCGTTTATTCTGAGCGTGATCAAAGCCATCGTGCTGTTTATGGTGGTCACCTTCCAGCCGATTATCTGGATTGCCGCCGTCCTGATCCTGGTGAAGACTATCGGGTCGCTGATCTTCTGGGTGCTGCTGGTGATGGCCATCATGAGCTGGGTCAGCCAGGGCCGGAGTCCGGTGGAGTATGCGCTTATCCAGCTGACGGAACCGCTGCTGCGTCCGATTCGCAACCTGCTGCCGTCAATGGGCGGTATCGACTTCTCTCCGATGATCCTCGTCCTGCTGCTGTACGTCATCAATATGGGGATCGCCGAGCTGCTGCAGTCTACCGGCAATATGCTGCTGCCGGGGCTGTGGATGGCGCTATGAGTGCAGTAAGCACCTGCGCTGAGGGGCTGGTTTTACGGCTGTATATTCAGCCGAAAGCCAGCCGCGATAACATTATTGGTCTGCATGGCGATGAATTAAAAGTCGCCATCACTGCCCCACCGGTTGATGGCCAGGCGAATGCGCATCTGGTTAAATATCTGGCCAAACAGTTTCGCGTTGCCAAAAGCCAGGTGATCCTTGAGAAAGGTGAGACCGGGCGGCATAAACAGGTAAAAATCCTCCATCCGCAATCCATCCCGACGGACGTCGCGGCGCTGATTTAACAGGACTCAACGATGCAGAAAGTTGTTCTCGCTACCGGCAACGCCGGTAAAGTACGCGAGCTGGCCTCGCTATTAAATGATTTTGGTCTGGAGGTGGTCGCGCAGACGGAGCTCGGCGTGGGCTCCGTCGAGGAGACCGGTCTGACGTTTATTGAGAACGCGATCCTCAAGGCCCGTCATGCCGCCAGCGTTACCGGCCTGCCGGCGATTGCCGACGATTCAGGCCTGGCGGTCGATTACCTCGGCGGCGCGCCTGGGATCTACTCCGCCCGCTATGCCGGCGAGGACGCCAGCGACCAGCAGAATCTGGAAAAGCTGCTGGTTGCGCTGCAGGAGGTGCCCGACGCACAGCGCCGCGCCCAGTTTCACTGCGTGCTGGTCTACATGCGTCATGCGGACGATCCGACGCCGATCGTCTGCCACGGCAGCTGGCCGGGGATCATTACCCGTGAGGCAGCAGGCAGCGGCGGCTTCGGCTACGACCCGATTTTCTTTGTCCCGTCTGAGGGTAAAACCGCCGCGCAGCTGACCCGCGAAGAGAAAAGCGCGATCTCCCACCGTGGGCGCGCCTTAACACAGTTACTGGAAGCATTACGTAATGGCTAATTTGCCGCCGCTGAGTCTTTATATTCACATTCCCTGGTGCGTGCAGAAATGCCCGTACTGCGATTTCAATTCCCATGCGCTGAAGGGCGAAGTACCGCACGACGATTATGTGCAGCATTTGCTGGCCGATCTGGATGCCGACGTGCCTTATGCTCAGGGGCGTGAAGTAAAGACGATTTTCATTGGCGGCGGCACGCCGAGCCTGCTGTCTGGCCCGGCGATGCAGACGCTGCTGGACGGTGTGCGGGCGCGTCTGACGCTGGCGGCAGACGCTGAAATAACGATGGAGGCCAACCCTGGCACCGTCGAGGCCGATCGTTTTGTCGAGTATCAGCGCGCGGGCGTTAACCGCATCTCCATCGGCGTGCAGAGCTTTAGCGAGCCGAAATTAAAACGCCTGGGACGGATCCACGGGCCAACAGAGGCAAAACGGGCGGCGACGCTGGCAACCGGCCTTCACCTGCGCAGCTTTAACCTTGACCTGATGCACGGCCTGCCGGACCAGTCGCTGGAAGAGGCGCTGGACGACCTGCGTCAGGCGATTGCGCTCTCCCCGCCGCATCTCTCCTGGTATCAGTTAACGATTGAACCCAACACCCTGTTCGGCTCGCGTCCGCCGGTGCTCCCCGACGATGACGCCCTGTGGGATATCTTTGAGCAGGGCCACCAGCTGTTGACCGCTGCCGGCTATCAGCAGTATGAAACCTCCGCGTATGCGAAACCCGGCTACCAGTGCCAGCACAACCTGAACTACTGGCGCTTTGGCGATTATCTCGGGATCGGCTGCGGCGCACACGGCAAAGTGACCTTCCCGGACGGACGCATACTGCGCACGGCCAAAACCCGCCATCCGCGTGGCTATATGGAAGGCCGCTATCTGGAGCGTCAGCACGATGTCGCCGACAGCGATAAGCCATTCGAGTTCTTTATGAACCGTTTTCGTCTGCTTGAACCGGCTCCGCGCGCGGAATTTACCCGCTACACCGGGCTGCCGGAGTCGGTGATTCGCCCGCAGATCGATGCGGCGCTGGCGCAGGGGTATCTCACCGAATGCGCCACCGTCTGGCAAATTACCGACCACGGGAAACTGTTTTTGAACTCATTACTGGAACTGTTTCTCAGCGAATAATCTTCCCCCCGTGCCTGTCGACCACCGGCAGGCACGCAATGCTCGTCATTTTCGAGCATTCCACTCGTGATTACCTGTTATTTCTCCTCGTTTTTCCTCTTCAGCCTGTCATCCCGCCGCGACACAAGGGCAATAAAGTTAACCTGGCGCACAAAAATTAATACCCGTGCATTTTGTGTCAAAAAACTGTGAACTGGATTGTTCATGGATGTCGGACAGAAACTATAAGATGTCATACATGTTTTCCTACGAGGTGGGTATTTGTATACCACCAGACAACATGTAATAAGCATGGAGCCGACAATGAAGAAGATCTCGTTTAAACGCACACTTCTGGGTGTATCCCTTCTCGCCCTTTGCGTCACTGGCGTACAGGCCGCGGAAAAGGTGACGTTAAAGCTGGCACACAACCTTGAACGTAGTCATGTCGTACATCAGGCATTTGAGCAAATGGCGAAAGAGGTCAAAACACTTTCCGACGGAAATATGACCATTCGCATCTACCCCAGCAGCCAGATGGGTAGCGCCCGTGAAACCATGGAATTGCTGCAGAACGGCGCGCTGGATATGACAAAAGGCTCCGCCAGCGACCTGGAATCTTTCGATAGCGTTTACGCCATTTATAACCTGCCCTATCTGTTTAAAGACCAGAACCATTTCAACAAAGTGGTGTTTGGCGATATCGGCAAAGAGATCATGACCGCCAGCAAGGATAAAGGCTTCTTCGCCCTTTCCGCCTACGTGGCCGGCACCCGCAGCTTCTATGCGAAAAAACCGATTACCAAACCTGAAGATTTAAAAGGGCTGAAAATCCGCGTTCAGGCCAGCCCAACCACCCTGAAAATGATCGAGCTGATGGGCGGCTCACCAACCCCAATCTCCTTCGGCGAGGTCTATACCGCCATGCAGCAGGGGGTGGTGGATGGCGCCGAAAATAACGTTCCTTCATGGGTACAAACCCGCCATATCGAGATTGCAAAAGTCTTCTCTGAAGATGAGCACGCCTCTATCCCTGACTTCCTCGTCATCTCCACCAAAACCTGGAACAAGCTGACGCCAGAACAGCAGCAGATCCTGACAAAAGCGGCGAAAGACTCCGAAGTGTGGCAGCAAAAAGCGTGGGATAAAGTCGAAGCCGAAACCCGCGCGCAGGCCAAGACAATGGGCGCTGAGTTTGTGAAGGTGGATAAAGCCCCGTTCCGCGCGGCCGTTCAGCCACTGTATGACGACTTCAAAAAAGATCCAAAACAGGCCGAGTGGCTCGCGAAATTTGAACAAGCAACTGAGTAACGTTGTTCACGGGCCTGCTCCCAGACCCATTTCTCCGGGGTAATTACGATGATTTTAAACCGCATTAAGCGCGTGGTTGATGGCGTCATTGCGACATTTTCCGTCGCGGTGATGGTCGCACTGGTCATCTGCGTGGTGTGGCAAGTATTTAGTCGTTACGTTCTCAATCAGCCCAGCACCATCACCGATGAGCTGGCCCGTTTTCTGATGATTTGGGTCGGCCTGCTGGGCGCGGCCTATACGGTAGGCAAGCAGCGCCACCTGGCCATTGACCTGCTGGCCGTCTCGCTGAATGAACGCAAACAGGCGCTGCTCGCCGTGGTGATCAACCTTCTCATCTTCCTGTTTGCCGGCTCGGTGATTGTCACCGGCGGGCTGAAGCTGATTGAGAAAACGCTGGCCACCGCCCAGGTGTCAGCCGCCATGCAGATCCCGATGGGCTATGTCTATTTCATTCTCCCGCTGTGCGGCCTGGTGATAATGTTCTACGCACTGTGCTTCATTCTGCAGGGGATCTCTCGTCTGACCCAGCCGCAGGAGGCCTCTCGCTAATGGACGGTTATATCGCGCTTACCCTTTTCGGGTCGTTTTTCGTTCTGGTGGCCCTCGGCGTGCCGATCTCTTTCTCCATCGGTATTGCGACAGTCTCCTCCATGCTGCTGATGTTCCCGTGGGACATCGCGGTGATCACCGTGTCCCAGCGCCTGGCCAACGGCCTGGATAACTTCGCCCTGCTGGCGATCCCGTTCTTTATTTTTGCCGGAACGCTGATGAACAGCGGAGGGATCGCCATCCGCCTGATCAATCTGGCGCAGGTGATGGTTGGCCGCGTGCCGGGCTCCTTAGGCCATGTGAACGTGCTGGCGAACATGATGTTTGGCTCTATCTCCGGTTCTGCCGTAGCCGCCGCGGCGGCGGTAGGGGGCACCCTCAACCCGATTCAGACTCAAAAAGGCTATCACCCCGCCTTTTCCACGGCGGTGAACGTCTCATCCTGCATTACCGGACTGCTGATCCCACCGTCCAACGTGCTGATCGTTTTCTCGCTGACGGCCGGTGGCGTTTCGGTCGCGTCGCTGTTTATGGCTGGTTATCTGCCGGGGATCCTGATGGGGCTCTCCATCATGGTGGTGTGCGCGATTATCGCCAAACGCCGCGGATACCCGGTCTCCGAGCGGCCAACCTGCGCCCAGGCGGCAAAAGCCCTTTTAGACGCGCTGCCAAGTCTGCTGCTGGTGGTTATCGTGATGGGCGGGATCCTTGGTGGGATCTTTACCGCCACGGAAGCCTCGGCGATTGCCGTGGTCTACACCTTTATTCTGTCGGTGCTGATTTACCGGGAAGTGAAATGGCGCGATCTGCCGAAACTGATCCTCGAATCGGTGGTCACCACCTCGATTGTTCTGCTGCTGATTGGTTTCTCCGTCGGGATGTCATGGGCCATGACCAACGCCGATATCCCTTATATGATCAGCGACACGCTGATGGGGATTTCTGACAACCCGCTGATCATTCTGCTGCTGATCAACATCGTGCTGTTAATTGTCGGTATCTTCATGGACATGACGCCGGCGGTACTGATCTTCACGCCAATCTTCCTGCCTATCGCGCAGGATCTGGGGATGGACCCGGTGCATTTCGGCATCATGATGGTGGCGAACCTGTGTATCGGGTTGTTGACGCCGCCGGTTGGTAGCGCGCTGTTCGTCGGCTGTTCGATTTCCGGGGTTAAAATTCAGCACCTGATCAAACCGCTGCTGCCGTTTTATTTCGCACTGCTGGTCGCGTTGATGCTGATCACCTACATTCCTGAGATCTCCCTGTTTATTCCGCAGGCGCTCGGCTTAATGTAAGGACAAAAAAACCGGATAGCGGCTGGCGCTATCCGGTTTTCCTGTACGCAACCGGGGTTACTTCAGCGTACTCACCAGCGATTTACGGCTCTCCTCCAGCGACACCACGCGTTTGCATACGTCTTTGCCGAAGGTCTGGAAATCCTCTTCCTGATTTTTCCACTCATTCTGGATAGCGGTCTGTAAGCCACCCAGGCTGCCCAATACGCCCTGCAGCGGATTACCGCCGCCCTTGAGTACCGCCTTCGCCCCCATCTCGTTAATGCTGTCCTGCAAAATCCCGCCCATCGCCTGATTCACCAGCTGCTGGCCGTCGGCACGGACCTGATCGATGGCCTTGTAGTGGAACGTCAGGCCGTCGCTGCGGTGTTCAATGATGCGGTTCATCTGGTCTTTGAGCTGTTTATCCAGCTTCGTCAGACGGGTGCGCATATTGCTGCTCTCACCGACCTCCTGGGTGATGATTTTATCGAGCGCCACGCGGCTCTTCTCGACGCGCGTCCTGGCGCCCTCATCAATCCACGGCAGCGCAGAGCGCAAATCGGCCTGATAGTCCTTCGCCTGCTCACGCTGGGCGGCGCTCAGGCTGTACGATTTACCGTTGAAGGTGACGTTGCCATCCGGCGTCATCACCAGATCGCCGTTTTCGCCTTTCACCTGCACGGTCTGCGGGCTTAGCACCACGTCGTCACGCGGGGTGACGCTACACTTATACTCCGCATGGGCGGTGGCTCCGGTTGCCATTAATGCAACAGCCAGCAACGTCTTACGCATCATAAACACTCCCTCAGACAAAACGGGCCAGCTAATGCTGGCCCTTTACTACTCTGTTAGTCCCACCAGACGTCGAAAAGTTCGCTGACGCGGACATCTTCCAGCTTGTGCTCTTCAAGCCATTTGCGCACCAGCGCCTGATGTTCTTCGGTGCATTTACCGACGTCCTGCGTGCAGATCAGACCTTCCCACGCCAGATAGCCGCTACCATCAAAGGCCAGCTTGTTTGGCTCGATCACATCATTGATGAACGCATCAACGTCCTGGTCGATCTGCTCAACGCTGGTGCCTTCCGGGAAACGCCATGCAACGGAGAACCCCACTTCCTGGAATTCATCGATGTGCATTTTCTTACGCAGACGACGGCTACGATTCTTTGCCATTATTTCACCCTCTCGAACATTAAGTCCCATACGCCGTGACCAAGACGATGGCCACGCTGTTCAAATTTCGTTAACGGACGTGAATCCGGACGCGGTACATAGTCATTGCTCGCAGACTGGTTTTTATAGCCATCGAGAGACGACATCACCTCCAGCATATGCTCCGCATAAGGTTCCCAGTCGGTTGCCATATGGAAGACGCCGCCCAGTTTTAACTTACTTTTCAGCAACTCTGCAAACGGCGCCTGAACGATACGGCGTTTATTATGCCGTGCTTTATGCCACGGGTCAGGGAAAAACAGCTGAACCATGTTCAAAGAATTGTCAGGGATCATTTTGTGCAGCACTTCCACCGCGTCATGACACATCACCCGCAGGTTCTCCACCCCCTCTTCATGGGCCGTCGCCAGGCATGCGCCGACGCCCGGCAGGTGGACTTCAATGCCGAGGAAGTTCTGCCCGGGGCGCGCTTTCGCCATGGTAACCAGCGACGCGCCCATGCCGAAACCGATCTCCAGCGTAACCGGCGCTTCGCGGCCAAACAGTTCGCCGAAGTCGACGGGCTGTTCAGTGAACTCAACGCCCATCACCGGCCAGTAGTTGTCCAGCGCGTGTTGCTGCCCTTTCGTCAGGCGCCCCTGACGGCGGACAAAGCTGCGAATACGGCGCAGCGGGCGACCGTTTTCATCAAATTCCGGTGAAATGACGTCATTTTTCATAAAAGAGTTGTCTGCTTGTGAGAGTGTTCGGGAAACGGGCATTATCCAAAGTTAAGGCGTCTATGCAAGCATGGGAAAGATCCGGTTTACAGCAGATTGACGCTGTGCTGCAATCTGCGTCCCTGATTATGCGAATCGATAACCATGCAAGCCTCTCAATTTTCAGCCCAGGTACTGGACTGGTACGACAAATACGGGCGCAAAACCCTGCCCTGGCAAATTGAAAAAACGCCTTACAAAGTATGGCTGTCCGAGGTGATGTTGCAACAAACTCAGGTCGCGACGGTGATCCCCTATTTTGAGCGCTTTATGGCGCGTTTCCCGACGGTGACCGATCTGGCGAATGCCCCGTTAGATGAGGTGCTGCACCTGTGGACCGGCCTCGGCTATTACGCCCGCGCGCGCAACCTGCACAAGGCCGCGCAGCAGGTGGCGACCCGGCACAACGGCCTGTTCCCGCAAACCTTTGACGAGGTAGCCGACCTCCCCGGCGTCGGACGCTCTACCGCGGGCGCGATCCTCTCGTTGTCATTGGGACAACATTTCCCGATCCTCGACGGCAACGTGAAGCGCGTGCTGGCGCGCTGCTATGCCGTTGACGGCTGGCCGGGGAAGAAAGAGGTTGAAACGCGCCTGTGGCAAATAAGCGCAGCGGTAACGCCCGCAAAAGGGGTGGAACGTTTTAACCAGGCCATGATGGATCTCGGGGCGATGGTCTGTACGCGCTCAAAACCGAAATGCGAGCTGTGTCCGGTCAACAACCTCTGTGTGGCCTACGCCAACCATTGCTGGGCGAACTATCCGGGCAAAAAGCCGAAGCAGACGCTGCCGGAGCGCACCGGCTATATGCTGCTGATGCAGCAGGGCGATCCGGTGTTTCTTGCGCAGCGTCCGCCGAGCGGGCTGTGGGGTGGGCTATACTGCTTCCCACAGTTTGCAGATGAAGCCTCGCTGCGGGAATGGTTAACGCAGCGCGGAATTGCGGCCGATACGCTGGTGCAACAGACGGCGTTTCGCCATACGTTCAGCCATTTCCATCTGGATATTGTGCCGATGTGGCTTCCCGTGTCTTCATTCACCGCCTGCATGGATGAGGGAACCGGTCTCTGGTATAACTTAGCGCAACCGCCATCAGTCGGGCTGGCGGCTCCCGTGGAGCGCCTGTTACAGCAATTACGTGCCGGTGCACTGATTTAGCATCGGCAAGAAAAAGAGGAATAAGTATGGCCAGAACCATTTTTTGTACTTTCCTGCAGCGTGACGCTGAAGGCCAGGATTTCCAGCTTTATCCCGGTGAGCTGGGTAAGCGCATTTACAATGAGATCTCCAAAGAGGCCTGGGCGCAGTGGCAACACAAGCAAACCATGCTGATTAACGAGAAAAAACTCAGCATGATGAACCCGGAGCACCGCAAGCTGCTGGAGCAGGAGATGGTGAATTTCCTGTTCGAAGGAAAAGATGTCCATATCGAAGGCTACACGCCGCCGGAAAAATAACCCTGTGCGGGGGGCTCCCCCGCCGTTACAGCAAACACAACACGCACGCCCGGAATGATGAAAAAATTACTAGCGCTAGCCCTTGTTGCGCCGTTGCTTGTGTCTTGTTCTTCAAAAAAAGGCGATGAGTACAACGAAGCCTGGGTAAAGGACACCAACGGTTTTGACATTCTGATGGGGCAGTTTGCCCATAACATCGAAAATATCTGGGGATTTAACGAAGTTCTTATTGCCGGACCGAAGGACTACGTTAAGTACACTGACGCCTATCAGACCCGCAGCCACATCAACTTTGATGACGGTACGATAACGGTAGAGACCATCGCCGGAACTGATCCTGCCGCACGCCTGCGCCAGGCGATCGTGAAAACGCTGCTGATGGGTGACGATCCCGGCTCTATCGACCTCTACTCTGATGCCGACGACATCACCATCTCGAAAGAACCCTTCCTGTACGGCCAGGTCGTCGACCAGACCGGGCAGGCTATCCGCTGGGAAGGCCGCGCCACAACATTTGCCGATTATCTGCTGCAAACGCGCCTGAAGCGCCGGACAAACGGCCTGAAAATTATCTACAGCGTGACCATTAACATGGTGCCGAACCACCTCGACAAACGCGCCCATAAATATCTCGGCATGGTACGTCAGGCCTCACGCAAATACGGTGTGGATGAGTCGCTGATCCTGGCGATTATGCAGACGGAATCGTCGTTTAACCCGTACGCCGTCAGCCACGCCGATGCGCTGGGCCTGATGCAGGTGGTACAGCACAGCGCCGGGAAAGACGTGTTCCGCTCGCAGGGCAAATCCGGTACCCCAAGCCGCAGCTATCTGTTCGACCCGCAGAGTAATATCGACACCGGCACGGCGTATCTGGCGATGCTGAACAACGTTTATCTGGGCGGCATTGATAACCCAACATCCCGCCGCTACGCGGTGATCACGGCCTATAACGGCGGGGCAGGCAGCGTATTGCGCGTCTTCTCCAGCGATAAAGTTCAGGCCGCCAGTATCATCAACAGCATGGCCCCGGGCGATGTTTACTCCACCCTGACCACCCGCCATCCGTCAGCGGAATCCCGTCGCTATCTCTATAAAGTGAATACGGCGCAAAAAAGCTATCGCCGCCGCTAACTTGTCCCCTCTCCCTCTCTGTCGGGTAACAGAGAGGGAGCGCCCCCACCCATACGAAAATGTTATTTGCATCACAATCTAATCTGCAAATTAATGTGGATTGCATTTTTTTGCGGGAGGTAACAAAACATATTGTCGCCTGCTGATAGAATTGCATCAAATACAAACCCTGAATGTTCCCATTACAACAAGTCTCCCGCTCAATTG